>CALGLS010000317.1 GCA_937959375.1 uncultured Saprospiraceae bacterium | reverse complement strand
GGATAAACAGAGTCTTCACCAATATGCGCAGAAACAAGTGCCAAGGCAACAGTAAAGCTTGCCGCAAAATGAAAAATCAAAAACCCTAAAAGTATCGTACTCAATGAAAACGGCAACAAAAAATAGGGCAGCAAAATCATTCTGCTAAAGAAAATAATTTTACCAAGCATAAACTTTAGGTATTCTTTTTTCTCGTGTTCGTGATTGGGTTTACCACTGATGTTAATAGCTAGGTAATCCTTAAAATCTCTAAACAACAACCAATGCAAGGTATAAAACATATACAAGATCGGCATGTACAAATATTGGTATTGGTGGAATGACAAATAGGGGGCATTCGGAAATATACGAACCAAATTACTTTGCTTAATATCACCATCCATATCTGGAATATTAACATGGGGATGATGCGAATGCACATGCTTTAAACGCCACAAATAGCCACTCGCTCCTAGAAAATCAAACGAGTACAAAAGTAAATTATTGACTTTCTTGTTAGAAGAAAAGGTGTGATGTGCTGCATCATGACCAATATTCAATGCCACAAAAATAGTTAGCACGCCTAATGAAATATAACAAGAAAAAAGCGCCGTCGGACTTGTCGAAATAATCAACAATAAATAAACAACAATATATGCCGCTAACAATAACCCACTCTTGATGAAAAGGAATTGATTGCCCGTCTTCTCAATGTTGTTGTTTTTAAAATATTGGTTCACACGTTGAAATAATTCTTTCTTGAATGCTACGTCCGTCTTTTTAAATTTGATACGTTTCATGATAAATTACATTTTGATGAAAGAAATTGTTCTAGTTGCTAACTCATTAGCTTATAAACCAAAGGTGTCGGATTATTTGTAGCAGTTGGTATCGAATATCGCATCAATTGAATTTTTATTTATCGAATATCGATAAAAAAGTACTTAGAGTAGATAGGAATCTTGATTTACATTTTTGAGGTTAGCCGACACATATTGAGTAATTGAAACGTTATATTTCAAATAACTTCTTTAAGAACAACAAAGGAATGAAGAGAATTTTTGAGTTTAAAAACGATTAGATTTTCAATTTATAACAAGAAGTTGTTTAAAAATGAAGCACAATGGTTGCTGTTAAGTAATTGATTGTCAATACTTCACGATTTTATCGACACCGTAGCTTTCGCTACGAACCTCAAAATTTGTATCGTCTTGACAAACAAGCACTTATCCTCACCTTTTGTGAGCATTCTTAAACAACTTCAAAATATTAAAACTAAAACAGATGAAAAAATTAATTTTAATGCTCGTATTCGTAAGTGGAATTTTTGGCTGCATATGTTCTGATGTAAAAGACAAATGGAACATTGCTGATTTAGAACTTTCTGTATCGGATAAAGATTTCAACAATCCTATAGCAGGGCTTATTAGAGGAGATTCCATTAATCTTGAAATCAGATTTGTTCCAGAATTTGTAGATGGAAATTCGTTTAATTCTAATCCATTTATTAATTCATTAAATGCCACATCTTGCGATGATGATGGAAAGAAAGGAATGAAAGATGGAATAAGTAATTTTAATGTTACAAGTGACTCATTATTTAATTCATTTCAAGCTCAAGAATCGTTAAATTCAATCATAAGAGTATCCGGAGTTACTCCAATTGATGATTGGCTTTCAGATTCGGATGAATGGATCTTTCTACGTAACGAAACAGCACTTTTAACTATCACGGAGAAACCTACATCAACTTTTGTAGGAAATTTCATTGTAACAATTGAATTTGATTCAGGTAATGTTGTTGAAGTAAAATCTGAAGAAATCAAATGGGAATGATTAGAATCATTTATTTGGTTCATCGAAAAAAAATCGAGTGTACAACAAAAAATACATGGAGTTCTAGCTAGGCAATATTATCCTATTCAGCGTTTACGCTGTGCGTCATATATATTGTTACCAAGAACAAAATTTTGTTTTAATGTTCTAGTTTTTATTTGTTGGAATGGGTGGCGGTGGCGGTGGAGTTCCAAAAGTTCGGTGCATATACGTTGCAGCCTTTTTTAAATTTTCTGGATACTCCGTATAACTAAAGTTTGTAAAAACACCTTCATCTAAGACTAATTCAATTTCCATCAACTTATTATCCAAATCCATAGGTTTAGAGGGACCATCCGGATTAAAAAGGTAATAGGCAACACGATACTTATTATCACCTAAATAACTGGAATTCATCATCATCACCCAGTCGTAACGGTCCAAATTTTTCTTATAAACCTCCATTTTTTCAAAGAGTTTATATCCCGGTGGCATAACTCTAAAACCTCTTCTATTCAAAACATAAAGCTCTTTAGTAAATACTCCATGTTGCTTTTCAATTTCTTCATTACCTACATTGTCTTCATCATATAGGTAATGATAATAATTACGGAATTCATCACACTTATTAAATGCGACGTATATTAGACGTAAATAATGATAGTCAATATTTGACTCTGAAGCTTTTAGTTCTTCAAATTTCAGCCACTCTAATACAATGTCGGTATTTGCCCATTTATTAATTTTTCCTGGAGATATTTCGGCAGGATTTAGTTTAGCAGTTGCTAAAGAATCACAAAAGACACCCTTAAAATCAAATGGCTTTTTTAATTCAAATATTGGTTCATCTTGCTTCTCCTCTTGACCGAAAAGAGTAACTACGAAGAACATTAAGTAAATAACATTTAGAGCTTTCATGTTTAATGTTTAAATTTTGTGCTTAATTGACTTATCTGATATTGAACAATATACCTTACATAGCTAACATAAATTTACATTTTTTTGAGTACTGACCAAAATAGCATTCTACGCTCTTACAACTCAACTGAATTAATGCCTCACCATCAGCAGTTCAAAAAACAAGCATCACTCTATTCTCAATAGCAAACCAAACACCCACTTAAGCTCTGAATATCAATAAATTATCGCTTTACCTGATAATATCCGTTATTAACAGTTAATAACAACTAAGTCTCCCAATCTCTCAAAATAAATTTGTCATTCTCCCTTCCTCATCGTAATTTACGTTTAGAATTTTAAAAGAAATTGCAAGCCAACAAAACTTCCAACATCTTCTTAACTTTGCTGTCACCAGCTCGCACCATATATACTAAGAAAAAACGCTCATCATGAATACGCCAGACAATCCTCAAATAGAACTAGCCTTCAACTATGTCTGTCATACCAATAAGCATATTTTTCTGACTGGTAAAGCGGGGACTGGTAAAACAACGTTTCTTCAACGCATCCGACGAGAAACCAATAAACGACTCGCTGTAGTTGCACCTACCGGCGTAGCTGCCATTAATGCACAGGGCGTTACCATTCATTCGCTTTTCCAGCTTCCATTCGGACCAATCATTCCAGGACAGGCGAGTGATGAAATGAAGAAAAGACGTTTTTCTGCAAAGAAAATTAAACTCATAAAAAGCCTCGATCTTTTAGTGATAGATGAGATCAGTATGGTACGTGCCGATGTGCTCGACGCCATTGATTCAGTACTTCGCCGCTACCGCGATCGCTTCAAACTATTTGGAGGCGTACAGTTATTAATGATTGGTGATTTGCATCAATTGCCTCCAGTGGTCAAACCTCAGGAATGGGAATTACTTCGACCTCATTATGACACCGCTTACTTTTTTGGTTCACAGGCATTGAAACAAACGGATGCCGTCACCATCGAGTTACAGCATATCTATCGACAATCCGACAGCGTGTTCATCGACCTATTAAATAAAGTACGCGGCAACAACATGACCGACGATGTACTCGAAAAACTCAACAGTCGATATCAAGATAATTTTCAACCTGCAGATGAAGAAGGTTACATCACCTTAACTTCTCATAATAATAGCGCTCAAAAAATCAATGCTGAAAAACTAACAATCCTTGAAGGGAAGTCATTCCATTTCAAAGCCGCAATTAAAGATAATTTTCCAGCGCATGCCTACCCTACCGAGGTTGATCTTGAATTTAAAATTGGTGCGCAGGTGATGTTTGTTAAAAACGATATTTCACCTGAGAAGTTATTCTACAACGGTAAAATAGGTCGCATTACTAAAATTGATTTTGACGAAATTTATGTACGCTGCCCCGGAGAAGATCATGATATAACAGTGCTTCGTACAGAGTGGAAAAACATGAAATATTCACTTAACGAAAAAACGAAAGAGGTGACCGAAGAAACCTTGGGTACATTTACACAACATCCATTGAAGCTCGCTTGGGCCATCACCATTCACAAAAGTCAGGGACTGACGTTTGAAAAAGTGATCATCGATGCAGAGGCGGCCTTTGCACATGGACAGGTGTATGTAGCACTGAGTCGTTGCAAGAGTTTTGAAGGCATTGTACTTCGATCTAAGATTGCAACTACTTCCGTAAAAACGGATACCGTTGTTCGTAATTACACGGAAGCTTCTCAACAAAAACAACCGGGTGCAGTCGAGCTTCGAAAGGCAAAAAAAGAATATCAACAAGAGCTGATCATAGATCTCTTTGATTTCAAAAAATTAAAAAACTGTTTTGATCAATTGCGTAGAGCAATCCTCGAAAACGAAAGTGCCCTACAAGGAAGTATGGAAGCGGAGTCTGCTATCTTACTCAAACAAGCACGTGATCAGGTGCTCCCTTTCGGGGAAAAATTTATTAGACAATTGCAGACGTATTTCCAGCAGGATGAAATGCCACAATACAATGAAGAACTATTAGAACGACTCAAAAAAGCCTGTAATTATTTTCTGCCAAAGATTAGTGACGACCTCCTGAACGGTGTCAGCGCCATGCAAATCCTAACGGATAACAAGGCCATAGAAAAAAAGGTCACCGAAAAAATGGACGAGCTTAAAAAGGAATTGATGATCAAAAAGGCTGGATTCACAGTGATCAACAAATCGTTTTCTACCACCGCTTACATAAAAGCAAAGCTTAACGCTGATTTGGATTTTCAGAAGTCTAGTAAAACCAAATCAACGAAAAGCACTCCTTCAAGAACACCAAAAGACATTGCACACCCTGAACTCTACAATATTTTATCTCAATGGCGTGCCGAACTAGCTGACGAACAAAATGTCGAACGATATCAAATATTATCAACCAGATCTCTTTTGGAAATTGCGGAGGTTCGCCCAACAACTTCCGTCAACCTCAACCGAATACATGGTTTAGGAAAAGTCAGAATAGAAAAGTACGGTGCGGCATTAATCGAAATCGTTCTCGATTACTCTTCTAAAAATAATCTAGCAACCAATCAACTCCAACTTGCTTCTGGCAAGAAACCAAAAGAACCTAAAGCAAAAAAACCAGAAACTAAATCGGTTAGTCTTGCCCTTTTCCAAAAAGGAAAAAATATAGAAGAAATAGCAAAAGAACGTGGCTTAGTGAGTGGCACCATTGAAGCACACCTCTCCCACTATGTCGCTATTGGAGAGATTGAGGCTACCAAATTTCTTGACCAGAAAAAATTAGACACCTTAGTTGCATATTTTGAAAAAGCGGAATCTAATTCTTTCACTGATGCAATTCATAAACTGGGGACTGGCTATACCTTTGGAGACCTTCGTATGGCACTATCTCATATGAAATGGAAAGATGATGAAGGTCAAAAATAATCTCTGTTTATTTTAATTAAGTGTTATGACACTACAATAAGAAAGAGCTTGTTAGTTTTGCTAACAAGCTCTTTCTCTTCAAAGTATTACCTAAGTAACTACTCCATCTAAACTAAAAAGTAGTTTACAATTTAGTAACCATCAACATTTCAGTCATCACCTTCTTGCCTTCAACCTTCACGGCAACAACGTGTACACCACTGCGCATATTCAATGTAGAAATTCGAACAGGGTCAGATGAAATAACATCCAAACTTTCAGTATGCATTACTTGTCCAAGACTGTTGTAGATATTAATCACCGCAGCATTTCCGACAAAATCTTTTAAACTAACAAATACTTGGTCAGAAGTTGGATTTGGATAAATAACAAATGCATCAACATCTAAATCAAAGACAACCGATTTTAAATTAGAGTAACGATGTGTTCCATCATTAAAGAGCTGCTTGATTCGATAGTAGTTTTTCCCAAGTTTTGCATTTGTATCTTTTCCTTGATAATTAACATGGTCGTTTGAAAAACCGACACTCTCCATCTCCCCTATTGACTCAAAAGTAAGTCCATCAAATGATCGTTCTATTTCATAATAATTTGCTCTATAATCATTGTTAACTACCCAGTACAGCGCTACATCACGGCCATCTTTTTGCGCACCAAAAAATAATTGCTCATTAACTAGGCTTTCCATATTGTTAGCAACAGTGATGGTTTCATTGACTTCACATATCTGCTCCCAATTTGCATCATACAACTTAACAAAAACGTAATAAACTCCTGGAATAAGGGTAGTCGTTTCAGTTGGGCTACAATCACCACCACACTGATACTGAGTTTGCCAATTAGAATTAAAAACGAGTAGTTGACTTATAGGACTAGCATCAAGCCCAGAAATAGTTATTGCACCACCACTAATAGCAATACTGACATTACTACATTCATCTCCTTCTACTGTATCACAGGCATCTCCAATTCCATTGTTGTTAGCATCTGCTTGATTTGGATTCGAAACATTTGGACAATTATCTGTGTCGTCACAAATACCGTCACCATCTGAATCACCTCCTTGTCCAGCACAAGGATCTGACCCACTTATCGTAATATCTGAAGTGACCTCACAAATAAATTGCCAGTTCGCTGTATACATTTTTACCGAAGTGTGATACAAACCTGGACTCAAATTAGAAATAATTTCGGTCGCATTACATGTCCCCGTACATTCAAACTCCAACTGCCAAATACTATTGAAAACTTTTACAATTTCAATTGGTGCATTCAAGCCACTTATCGTAATCGAGTTACTTCCTGCTGTAACGACTACAGCATCACAGTCTCCATTTGATGGTGTATCGCAGGCATCTCCAATACCATTATTGTTACTATCGGTCTGATTTGGATTCGAAACATTTGGACAATTATCTGTGTCGTCACAAATACCGTCACCATCTGAATCACCTCCTTGACCAGCACAGGGATCGGAATCATCTACTGTAACATCTGAAGTGACCTCACAAATAAATTGCCAGTTCGCTGTATACATTTTCACCGAAGTGTGATACAAACCTGGACTCAGATTAGAAATAATTTCGGTCGTGTTACAAGATCCCGTACATTCAAACTCCAACTGCCAAATACTATTAAACACTTTTACAATTTCAATTGGTGTATTCAAACCACTTATTATTATCGAGTTACTTTCTGCTGTAACTACTACATCATCACAATCTCCATTCGATGGTGTATCACAAACATCTCCAATTCCATTACCATCACTATCTTCAAAATAACTAAATGCTTTGTTGAAGGCATCAACCCCAATTACTTGCCCCATAATACGTCCTGGAATATCATCTGCAGGAGGATGTATTCCTCCCCAAATTCTGGATAAGGAGCATTGATCGCTAGCATCTCGATAAGTAGCCCACTGCAATTCAATATCGACACTTGGGCCATCTTCGAAA
>CALGLS010000316.1 GCA_937959375.1 uncultured Saprospiraceae bacterium | reverse complement strand
CAGGCTGACCGTTAATTGAATTTGGCATTCGGAAGAGGGTCTAAATGCAAAATGTAAAACCGCAAAAGTCCAAATGTAAAAGTTACCCACGAATGACATGCTACGCCAGAAAGGCGCGATTTTCGGATACTTTTACATTTTTACTTTATCATTTTGCGGTTTTACATTTAAAAAATTTCGCTAAAAGCGATGCAGCTAAATATTCAGAGAACTGACTTAGCGGTCAACCTGTTCGGTCTCCCGTCTCTTTAAAAGATTTACAAAATTGAATCTACTTTAGCTTGGCTATAATTCTCTGAATTAATTAACTTCGCAAATCAGAAACAAATCATAAAAAAACGAATTCATGTCAAAACAATTAATAGAGTGTGTTCCTAATTTTAGCGAAGGACGAGACTTAAGTATCATTAAGCAAATTACGGACGAAATAGAAAGTGTAGAAGGTGTGAAGCTTTTAGATGTTGATCCTGGAAATGCAACGAACAGAACGGTGGTAACCTTTGTGGGTGAACCAGAACCAGTAATAGAAGCAGCTTACTTAGCGATGAAAAAAGCAGCAGAGGTAATCGATATGAGTAAGCATTCTGGAGAGCATCCAAGGATGGGGGCAACAGATGTATGTCCGTTAATCCCAATCGCTAACATCACAATGGATGAGGTGGTGAAATATGCCCACAAACTTGGAGAACGTGCTGGACAGGATTTAGGCATTCCATTTTACATGTACGAATCGGCAGCGACTCGACCTGAATGGAAAAACTTGGCAACAATCCGTTCGGGTGAATATGAAGCTTTACCTGAGAAATTAACAGACCCTGAGTGGAAACCAGATTACGGTCCATCAAAGTTTAACGCAAGAGCAGGAGCAACAGCAATAGGAGCGCGTGGTTTCTTAATCGCTTACAATGTGAACCTGAATACAACATCAGTCCGTAGAGCCAACTCTATTGCCTTTGATGTACGTGAACAAGGTCGTGTGAAAAGAAAAGGAAACCCAATCACAGGTGCTATCATGAAAGATAAGCATGGTAACGCAAAAAGAAAACCAGGAACTTGTAAAGCCGTAAAAGGAATTGGTTGGTACATCGAAGAATATGGTGTGGCACAAATCTCAATGAACTTGACGGATATCAATGTAACGCCATTGCACAAAGCATTTGAAGAGTGTTGCAAAAGCGCCAACAAAAGAGGTATTCGCGTAACAGGTTCTGAACTAGTAGGATTAGTGCCACTGCAGGTAATGTTAGACACGGGCAAATATTTTTTGCAAAAACAACAACGCTCCGTAGGTATCTCTGAAGAAGAGATTATCAAAATAGCGGTCAAGTCACTCGGTCTAGATGAACTAGGGCCTTTTGATCCAAAGAAAAAAATAATTGAATACCAACTTGAAGGAGCTGACGCAACTCCATTGCTGAATATGAACCTTCGCGAATTCTCAAATGAAACAGCTTCAGAAAGTATGGCACCAGGAGGTGGATCTATTTCTGCATACGTTGGGGCACTTGGCGTTTCTTTGGCAACTATGGTAGCCAATCTATCTTCACACAAGCGAGGTTGGGATGACCAGTGGGAAACCTTCTCGGAGTGGGCTGTAAAAGGGCAAGAGAACAAAGATGCATTACTAAAGTTGGTGGATGAGGATACCAACTCATTTAACGCCATCATCGCAGCCTTCAGAATGCCTAAAGGAAATTCAACAGAAGTGGAAGCAAGGAAAGAAGCCATTCAAGCAGCTACGCGCTATGCCATTGAAGTGCCACTAGAAGTCATGCGAGAGTCGTTGAAAACATTTGAGGTGATTAAGGCTATGGCCAAAATTGGAAATCCAAACTCTATTACGGATGCAGGTGTTGGTGCGCTTTGTGCAAGAGCTGCAGTCCACGGTGCCTTTATGAACGTCAAGGTGAATACTGGAGATCTAAAGGATGAAAAGTTTGTTGCTAAAGTATTGAAGGAAGGGAAGCGATTGGCTGCCAAGGCTGATAAGTTGGAGAAAGAAGTGCGGAAGATGGTGGATGCTAAGATTGGGTAGTTGGAAGACGGGAGTCCGAAGACCGAAGACGGAAGCCTCCTGCGATCGTGTTCACATTAGACGAGCACTCCCGTCTTCGGACTTCGGTCTAAAGCAAGATTACCAAATTGTCAAAAAAACATCACAATGAAATTCAAAAGAAAAGATTTCTTCAAAGCCCTAGCATTAGGCACTATTTCGTTGCCATTCGCTATTCGCGGATTTGGGGGTAATGCCAATGCGCAAGATGAAGGGGCAAGTACCTTGTCTGGTGAGCGTTTCAAGTGGAAGATGGTGACGACTTGGCCGCCAAAGTTTCCGGTATTAGGAGAGGCTGCTGATTTATTTGCGAAGTGGGTGAAGGAAATGTCAGGAGGTCGGTTGGATATAAAAGTCTTTGGTGGTGGTGAGTTAGTAGGAGCACTAGAAGCCTTTGATGCCGTGCGAAGTAATGCGGCGGATATGGGCTGTGGAGCTTCTTACTATTGGGCTGGGAAAGCGCCAGCATCTCAGTTTTTTGCATCGGTACCTTTTGGTATGAATGCGCAGCAACTGAATGCATGGATACTTTGCGGAGGTGGTATGCAGTTGTGGGAAGAGCTTTATGGAAGTTTGGGGTTGGTTCCACTGTTGGCAGGAAACTCAGGAGTGCAAATGGGAGGTTGGTTCAATCGAGAGATTAACTCTATGGCTGATTTGCAAGGTTTGAAAATGCGGATACCGGGATTGGGAGGAAAGGTATTGAAGCGCGCAGGAGGTGCTCCGGTTTTGTTGGCAGGTGGTGAAATTTATACAGGTTTGGAAAGAGGCGTAATTGATGCCACAGAATGGATAGGACCATATCATGATTACAAAATGGGCTTTCACCAAATAGCTAAGTATTACTACGCACCCGGTTGGCACGAGACGGGGACAGCGCTTGAAATGTTTATCAATCAAGATAAGTATAATCAGTTGCCAAATGACCTAAAAATGATCGTTCAAACAGCTGCTCAACGCATCAATATTTGGATGCTTTCTGAGTTTGAAACGAAGAACAGTATTTACCTTAAAAAGATCATAGATGAGGGGGAAGTGGAGTTACGTCAATTCCCAAAAGAAGTGCTAGCAGAATTGAGAGACCATACGCGAGAAAGTATCGCTGAAATTACGGCTGCTGATCCATTTAGCAAACGCGTTTATGAGTCTTATTCGGCCTTCCAAAATCAGATCTCCAACTGGTCAGAAATTACAGAAAAATCCTTCTATAATAACATCCAACTTTCCTAGTAAATTTCACACACAAATTACCTTTGAGAAAAGGGCCTAAAATGCTTGCATTTTAGGCCCTTTTTTTAATGCGATTTTAGTACTTCAGAATAGTGGTTTTTAACCTTTCTGAAAAGGCTATTACAAGCCTCCCCAAATTACAAAAAGAGGCACCCGTTAAGAGCACCTCCTTTTGAATATTTTGGTTTTTAATGCTTGGATTACTTCAGACGTTCAGCATCAACTTTAGATAGTACTCTCCAACATTCGTGAGATGCACCCTCTGCTTGTGACTTAGTAACAGCGTAGAATCTTCCGTTCTTCTCTCTTACTTCATAATCAGTAGCTGTAAATTTAGCTTTAGTCTTTACATCGTAAAAAGATAATTCATCTTTAGCCATGGTAATAGAATTTTAGTGTTTTTAAATAAAACAGTTTAGAAATTAATACGCACAAACATACAAATTCCCGCATTTCTAGTACCCTCAAAAGCGATTTTTACATCTGAATTTCTTGTTTTTAAGGTTATTTTAACCAAAAAAAGATCAGATTGGGCCAGAAAATGATCACAAAAAGGAAGATTAGCTGGATTAAAACGAAGGGAATTATGCCTCGATAGAGGTGTCCTGTGGTCACAGAAGGGGGGGCAACACCCTTCAAATAGAACAAAGAAAAGCCAAATGGAGGCGATAAAAAAGAGGTCTGAAGGTTCATTGCAAGCAGTATTCCGACCCATATTAGGAGCATATTTGAAGAGGTAAACACGGGTGAAAAGGCAGTGGCATCATAGGCAGCAAATATGGGAGCTACCACAGGAACGATGATAAATATGATTTCAATGAAGTCTATAAAGAAACCAGCAATAAAGACCACAAGCATAACTAAGACCAAAAAAACCAGCGGTGATAAATTAGAAGATTCTATCAAATTTATGAGGTAGGTATCACCCCCCATTTCACGGAAAACAAAGGTGAAAGTTGTAGCACCTAAAAGTATGATAAAAACCATGCATGTAAGGTGGGTTGTTTCACGCATCACTTCCTGCAATTTTTCTAGGTTAAATTTACCTTGAATCACAGTCAAAAATGTGGCTCCTAAAGCACCAATTGCTGCAGCCTCTGTAGGTGTAGCGTATCCTTTCAGAATAGAACCCAATACCGCAACGATCAAAAGCAAGGGTAATACAAACGCTTTAATCACTTTTGGCCAAAAATTATCCGCTCGAAATGCCTTGATTTCTTCCTCTGGAATGGGGGGCGCCCAGTCCGGATTTAGCTTCGCAATAATAAGAATATAAACGATGTAAGCTACCACCAATAAAATCCCTGGTAACATAGCCGCCTTAAACAGGTCTCCAACCGATACATTTAGCACCGATCCTAGTAAGACCAAAACGACAGATGGCGGAATAATTTGCCCCAGTGTACCTGATGAAGCAATCGTTCCAGTTGCCAATTCAGGTTTGTATCCTCGTTTCAGCATCGTTGGTAAACTGATCAATCCCATCGTAATCACCGTAGCTCCCACAATCCCTGTAGATGCAGCTAATAGTGCACCAACGATAACGACTGATATGGCTAGCCCACCGCGCATCTTTCCAAAGAGCATGGCCATTGTTTCTAGTAAGCTTTCAGCGAGCCCAGATTTTTCCAACATGATGCCCATAAAAATAAACAAGGGCACCGCCAGCAAGATATAACTACTCATCACTGGCATGATCCGAAGTGGGAGTGCTGAAAAACTAGATGGGTCTAAAAAACAAATCGCATAAATCATAGAAATCCCACCCAGCGTAAAGGCCACCGGATATCCATACAGGATGAGTAAGAAAATACTAAGGAATAATATGAGTGCTATGATTTCCATTTGAAAAGTTTCAATTTAAGTATCAGTTGCAAATTCGATACAAGTTAGTAAGTATTGAATTTGGTTGTTCAACTGGATTTGAGTTTTACGATCGCGGGAAACTTCCGTCTTCGCAGGCTGACCGTTAATTGAATTTGGCATTCGGAACAGGGTCTAAATGTAAAATGCCCGTCTGGCCAGCCGGACAGGTAAAACCGCAAAAGTCCAAATGTAAAAGTTACCCACGAATGACATGCTACGCCCAAAAAGCGCGATTTTCGGATACTTTTACATTTTGACTCCCGCCTGGCGGCCCGACAGGTTTATCATTTTGCGGTTTTACATCCAGCCTGGCGGCCCGACAGGTTTAAAAAATTTCCTAAAAGCGATGCAGCTAAATATTCAGAGAACTGACTTAGCGGT
>CALGLS010000315.1 GCA_937959375.1 uncultured Saprospiraceae bacterium | reverse complement strand
AACAAAATCGGAATACTAATCCTTGTCATCGGTGTATTTATTGGTGCGAAATGGAGTATCGAAAACAACTTGATTAGCCCATTGACGCGAATCATTTTCGGATATGTAGCATCTATCGCTTTGCTGGGATTTGGCATGAAGTTGAAGAAAAACTATCTCAATTATAGCGCTGTATTGGTGAGTGGTGCCATGGCGATTATGTATTTTATCACCTACGCTGCTTACAGTTATTACGGCTTTTTACCACAGGTGGTTGCCTTTGGTTTGATGGCCTTGTTTACCATTTTTACAGTGGTAGCGGCATTGAATTATGACAAACAGATTATTGCCCATTTAGGACTCGTTGGTGCTTATGCAGTGCCCTTTTTGTTGAGTAGTGGATCAGGACAGGTCGGTGTACTTTTCAGTTACATGGCATTGATCAATATTGGTGTCTTGTTTATTGCTTTTAAGAAATACTGGAAACCACTTTACTATTCTGCCTTTGTGATGACTTGGTTGATTTATACGTTCTGGTGGGTATCGGAATATTCACGGAGTAAACACTTCATGCTGGCATTGATCTTCTTGACTATATTTTTCATAACCTTTTATGTAATCTTCCTTGCGTTCAAATTAATCAAGCACAAAAAGTTTGTCAAAAGCGACATCATCTTAGTGCTTATGAACTCATTCCTTTTTTATGGAATCGGGTATCTTCTGTTGGAAGGCCATTCGAAAGGCGAACAATTCTTAGGGGTATTTACCTTAATAAATGCCATTATTCATTTTGTGGTTAGTACGATTGTGTATAAGCGTAAGTTGGCCGATCGAAGTTTATTTTACTTGGTTGCAGGTCTGGTATTGACGTTTATCACAATGGCGTTTCCGGTACAGATGGATGGGAATTGGGTTACCTTATTTTGGGCTGCAGAGGCTGCTCTGCTATTTTGGATTGGACGCTCAAGAGGCGTTTCGTTTTACGAAAAAATGTCTTATCCTTTGATGTTTTTAGCGATGGCAAGTTTATTCCAAGATTGGGAAACCGGCTATCGAGTACATTCATATGGAGAGAACATAGACTTGACGCATACTCCCCTACTCAACATTAATTTCTTGACTTCCGTTTTAGTGACCTTAGCATTTTTGTTTATTAATTATATCAACCGATCAAAAAAGTATATTTCCTTTTTGGATACAGACAAAGGAGTTTGGCAATTTATGAGAATAGCCATGCCTAGTATGCTTATCATTTTAATTTACACCATATTCAAGGTTGAAATAGATGCTTACTGGGATCAACTTTATTATGGTTCTCAAATTGAGGTCAATTCCGAAAACAACCCCTACACAAAGAGGAATATGGACTACCAAAACTTCAAAGGTTTATGGACCATGAATTACAGTATGTTGTTTTTAGCGATACTCTCTTTCGTCAATATTTACAAACTAAAGATACAGGAACTAGGATTTGTAAATATCTTACTAAACATAGTAATGGTCATTCTATTCTTGTCTGGAGGATTATACATTTTGAGTGAACTTCGCGAAAGCTACCTAGAAACAGATCAACATTTCCGCCACAGCGTTTTCAATGTTATTGTAAGATATATTTCTTTTGTATTCTTTGGAGGTTTGATGCTGGCTTGTTACAAATATGCGCGAGCTGAGTTTATCAAATACGATTTGAGAATCCCTTTTGAAATCATGTTACACGTCACTATCCTTTGGGTAATCAGTAGCGAATTACTGCATTGGATGGACATGGCTGGATCTTCTAATTCATACAAGTTGGGGCTGAGTATCTTGTGGGGGCTATATGCTTTATTGCTAGTTTCATTAGGTATTTGGAAACAGAAAAAATATTTGCGCGTTGGCGGAATTGCTTTATTTGCGGTGACTTTAGCCAAATTGGCCTTTTATGACTTAACTCATTTGAATACGATTTCTAAAACGATTGTGCTGATTAGTTTGGGTGTTCTCTTGTTGATTATTTCATTTTTGTATAATAAGTTTTCGGCGAATATGGGGAGAGAGGGAGAGAATGAGAGTTAGAATTAGAATCAAAGTTAGAACCTGCCTGGCGGCAGACAGGTGCCCCACTAACGCGATATGTTGCGCGCAGTTTTCTCTTCAGGGACTAAGGGCGAGCGAGGGGAATCGGAATTAGAATAGAAATTAGAATTGCCCACTAACGCGAACTCCACTGAAACTTTGACTGAAATTGACACTTCATTGAAATCGACTTTTCATTGAAAAAAACAAAAAAATCAATCGTGAAAAACAAAATAACCCTCTTCATACTATTTATCGGAATAACTGCCTTTGGGCAAATGGAAAACTACGACTACAAACAGCAGTTACAGGGAATAGATGGGCAATGGCATAAAGTCGTTTTGCCAACTGATATCTATGGAAAAGTATCGAACAACTTGAGTGATATTCGAATCTATGGGACCAATGCTGCGAATGACACCATAGAAGCTCCCTATCTTTTACGTAGTAAAAAAGAGACCGTAATTAGTCGAGATGTAAATTTCAAAACAATCAATAAAAGTAATAACGCGCAAGGGTATTTTTTCACTTATGAAGTGCCGACAAAAGAATCGATTAACCAAATTAAGTTAGCCTTTAATAAAAACAATTTTGATATACGCGTGAAGCTAGAGGGAAGTCAAAATCAAAAAGAATGGTTTACACTGACGGAAGACTACCGCTTGATGTCGATTCAAAACAATCACACCAATTATAGTTATACGGATGTACATTTTCCTGCGGCGAAGTATCGCTACTTTCGTTTGCTAGTCAATAGTAAAGATGATCCAGCATTAAGCGGAGCAAAAATAGTGATGAATGAAATAAAGGAAGGAACTTATGTCGGCTACCCTATTCGTTCCATGAATATTTCGGAAGACAAAAAATACAAACGAACTGAGATCAATATTGATTTGGGAAAAACTGTATTACTTTCTCAATTGCAATTAAAGATTGATGATCAAGTAGATTACTGGCGACCGATTAGCATTCAATATGTTTCGGATAGTGTAAAAACAGAAAAAGGATTGATCTATCAATATAAAAATTTAGTATCAGGCACCCTCACTTCGATTGAAGATAATGCATTTAAATTTGATGGACGAGCCGTTCGAAAACTAAAAATAAAAATTAGCAACCAAGACAATACTCCTTTAAAAATCGGAGGTGTAACTGCAAAAGGTTTTGTACAAGAATTACAGATTCGCTTCGCAGATGCTGGCGATTATTATTTGACTTATGGAAATAAAAAAGCCCGTCGCCCAAATTATGATTTAGCTCGCTTTGCCGATAAGGTTCCCAACAACTTGGTAGCTTTAAAGCTAGGACCTGAAATTGCAATTGATAAAAAAAACGTGCCTGAAGTACAACCGATTTTTGAAAACAAGATTTGGCTCTGGGCAGTGATGGCTCTGGTGATTGGCTTGCTAGGTTGGTTTACCCTTCGGATGATGCGTGAGGAAGGAGGGAGTGGGAAT
>CALGLS010000314.1 GCA_937959375.1 uncultured Saprospiraceae bacterium | reverse complement strand
CGCTATCTGGGTAAGGACAAGGCGAAGCGCTTGCGGAAGGAGGCGATTATTGTTTGAAAAATCAAAGTTAGAGTTAAAATGGCAGTTTCAGTTTTTCTGCTTACGTGTTTTTCTAACAAAGTTCACAGGACGGCGGAGTCTATCAAGCCGAGAAAGACTTCACGATAGTTTCACGTCAGAAGAAAACTTCCCACTTCCATCTCCCTACTCCCAAGCAACCAACTCACGATAAACCGCATCAACGGGCAAGCCCATAATATTAGAATAAGTCCCTTCGATTTTAGAAATCTTACACAACCCAATCCATTCCTGAATGGCATAAGAACCAGCTTTATCATAAGGCTCGAAATTCTTAACGTAATACTCAATTTCTTCTTGGCTCAAAGGGTCGATGTGGACATGCGAAATGCTGGAAAAGGTCACTTCCTTATTTTGCGAAAGCATACAAACACCAGTGATTACTTGATGTACCGAACCGGAAAGATTGCTTAGTATTCTAACTGCATCTTCATAGTCTTTTGGCTTTTCATAAATTACATCATCTAACAAAACAACACTATCTGCAGTTAATAAAATATCATTAGGGCCAATAAGATCAAGAGAAGCAGCAGCCTTCTTTTTTGCGATAAACTCAGCAACTTCTAAACTGGGAAGATCATCAGGAAAGCTTTCATCAACTTCTTTTGCTTTGACAGTAAATGGGATTCCTGCTTCTTGTAATAATTGGCTTCTACGTGGGGATTTGGAAGCAAGAATAATGTGCTTGTTGAATTTCATAAATCGTTTAGTATTTTAAGTGAGCATGACTGAAAATCGATAGTCAAAGGGCGTGCTAAAACTGATAAAAAAGTAAGTAGATCAGACCAGATAGCATAATGTATTTTGCAAATTTACTTACGCAGTTATAATCATCTTTTGATTTAGCCTTCCACAATTGAACGACGGCATAGATAGCTGGAAATAGAATTCCAATACCCATGAAAATAGCAGATCCTAGATGCCAGTTTGGTGCAAAGTAGGTCATCCAAAAGATCAAGGTCGCAACTAAAAGTACTCCAACAACTAGGGTGATGTTTTTTGTTTTGGAAACACCCAATACAATTGGTAAAGTGCGTGCGCCACCTTTCTCATCGCCATGCATATCTTCAAGGTCTTTAACGATTTCTCTAAATAGAGTAGCAAAAAAAGCAAACCCAGCATAAGCGACAAACACGCGCCAAACTGCGGCACCATCTTCAGGGAAATCTTTATAAAGAACTTTTAGAAAAGTATTCTCAGCAGTCAAAATAATCAAGGCGACTAAGGCACAAAAGATGGCTACAATTAGGTTGCCCCAAAACGGTTGCTTCTTCAAGGTTTTTGAATACCACCACATCATAAAGATGGTGATTGGGAAATATAGAAAGAGAAAATAATTTTGGGTAACCCAAGAAATATACGCTCCTAGTAGCAAGCCAATTCCATTGAGTAACCAGTAATAAGATTTCGCTTTTTTTAAAGGAATTAAGCGGTGAACAATAACACTACGTGGCTTATTTATTTTATCAATTTCGTAATCATAAATGTCATTAATAATGTATGCTGCTGCTGCGATGCATACCGTAGTTAGTACCAATAATAAAAAATGAAAAGCATCAAGTGATGGTGTTACATCATGTGCTCTGAAAGAGGGGAGTAGTACCCGGTAGTAAAGAATATACTGGGTCAGAACTACGATAATCAAATTGGGAAGGCGCGTCATGCGCAAAAATGAAATCATTGCAAATCTTCTTGAATTTTCATTTTGTTTTCGTCCTCCTGTTGTATGTCGTCCAACCAGTTGTGGTGTAGTCTCAAGACTTTTTCAATGACATCACGAACACAACCTTCGCCTCCTTTGTAAGGACTGATGTATCTCGATAATTCAACAATTTCATGACAAGCATCATGGGGGCATGCTGGCATCCCAACCAATCGCATTACATGGTAGTCAGGCATATCGTCTCCCATGTAAAGAACAGTATCTGGACTTACTTCTTGCTCTTTAAGATAAGATTCTAGCAAGCTCCTTTTGTCTTTGACACCACTGAAGATATGTTCTACACCAAGACCTTGCAATCGCTTGATTACTCCCTCCGATTTTCCACCGGTAATAATGACTACTCGGTATCCCTCATCAACAGCTTTACGCATCGCATAACCGTCACGGGTGTTCATCTGCCGTAGCAAAGCACCGTTTTCTAGGATGAGTAGTTTACTATCCGTCAACACACCGTCTACATCAAATACAAAGGTGTTGATGTCCTTAAGTTTGCTAAGAAAATTCATATTCAATTAGAGTTAGAATCTACCTGGCGGTAGACAGGTAGGAATTAGAATTGGAATTAGAACCTGTCTGGCCGCCAGGCAAGATTAGAATGCCAACCGAACCTACTTCCTACTCTCACGGGAAATTCTAATTCACATTCCAATTCCCCTACTGATTATCGCGCCATTCATATACCCACTTCGCTTGAATCTGCTCCAAGTGAGCTTCCGTAGAGCCTTCGCGTTTCCCTTCAAAATTTGGAATTTCCAAAATCCAATCCAGGAACTCAGTAAAACGAATTCGGTAAATTTTTGCTTCCGTAAACTCATCGCCAAACTTTTCATAAAGTTTCATCGCAATGTCTTCATGGTCTGGCCAGTTAATCGGAAAGTCGTCTATATCTTTGAAACTCATGTTTAATTTTTTTACTCGATTTTATTAAATCAATTTTGCAATCTTCTTGCTTATCACTACAGGCATGTCCAGATGGACCCACCAATCCTTTATTCCGATTCTGTGTAAGAAGAACAATTTCGTTAGTAGGAAATTCTAAACTCCACTTCAATTCCACGTTAGAAGGCTATTCTAATTCCAATTCTAATTCCAATTCTAATTCATCAGTGCTCATGCCCAATAATCTCACTCTGATCAGGAATCTGAATCTCAATGTCCGCATCATCTTCTAGAATGATACATTGACAACCAAGTCGTGATTCAAGGCGAGGGTTAATTGCACGATCAATGAAGTCTTCTTCTTTATCAGAAATCTCTTCCAGTGAACCTTCTCCTTTCTCAACGTAAACATGGCAGGTGCTACATGCACATACGCCGCCACAATTGTGATTTAGGTGGACACCATTGTCCTCTGCAATTTCAAGTATAGAGTAGCCAGATTCTGCGTTTTCCACAGTAATTGGTTCTAAACTTTTATCTTCGAATGTAAATTTAATTTTAGCCATTAAGTTCTTAAAATTTTTGCAAATGTAGCTTATATAAGCTTAGTTAATGCATAATTCAATGCTTATTTTGAGGTATCTGGGGCTGTAAGACAATCTCCAATAGTTACCGACCACCCAAAGCCTAGCTTTTTATCTAAACAGAAAGATTTGGAACTTGTTTTAATCCAGCAAAGATTAATAATTTAAACTCCGATGGACTGATCTGCACATCATTGGTTAAATTGGTTCTAAGGTCCGTCAAGGTACTATTTCTATTGTAAATCCGGATGACCATCGCTTTTTTTGATTCTTTGGGTTTTACACCGTCTTTTACCAACCTAATTCTAATTGGAACAGGGTTTTGATGAGAACGATAAAAGAGGTGAATTCCTTGTTCTCCACTCAATAATTCATAAATGCCGTGACCTTCCAACACAATATGATGTTTATCCTTGTTAATTGTATGCTGAATGTCTATTTCTTTGAATAATTCCTGATAAAGGTCAATTAAGAAACCAATCTCATTGGAGGTATCATTGTCTGTCCAGGTATGAAATTGCAGTTGAACTTTTTGAGTTTTATTAGAAAGAAAGTCTTTTGAGAATAACTTCAAAAACACAACATCTAGATACGCATCTAATAGCTCCGTTTGCATAGAATCAAATCGGGAATTCATGTGTTTGTATTGCTCTTGCAGTTCGATTAATGCTTCCTGTTGGAAGTACCAGTCTTTTGTTCTTTCCTTTATGGCTCGGTCTGTTACAAATCGACGCTGTACAATAGTTCCACCTTTTAACCTTAGCGGAATAGCTGGACCTTCCTTGAAGTACTTATCACGGAACCCAAGCGAGATATCAGTGATCCGTTGTTTGGTTTCTACCACCTTGTCTTTGAATTGGTAGTATTGCCAATTTAGATCAGAACCATTATCGGTATTGATTGGAATTAAGCCATCTGATTGTACACCACTGCGATCTTCCGCTCTTCTAATTTTTCGTTCAATCTGCTCAATTTCTTTTAGTAATTTGCCATAAAACCGTCGACCTTTTGTTTCGTCGGGTAATTCCGGAATCCATTGCCCTTCCATCGGTTCTGTAAACTCAAAGGTGGTAATCTTCGGAATGAGTTTTCCATTTTTGATGTCAATATCAAAGATGACTGGCAAATCTGTATGCGATGAAATTAGTTGTTCTGCAGATAGGGCAGTGAGGTCTTTTTCAATTTGTCGTTTTAATGCTCGACCACCCATTCGTGCATCAAATCCACGTCGAGCCACCCACTCCAATGCTTCTTTTGAAATATTCAAAATGGTGGTTCTCCGAACAAAGCCATCGCGTTGTAACAACTCTCGAATTTGCAGTCTTGCAATCTTGAGGATGTGTTCCAATTGCAATGGATCGAAAATTACAATCCGGTCAATTCTATTAATGAATTCAGGACGGAATTTGTTTTCCATCGCCTTTCGGTAGATTGCTTCATCGTTTCTGGTAGAACTTTCAAAACCCAGCTGAACCGAAACTTCTCTAGCTCCAACATTGGAGGTCATGATGATAATGTTGTTCGAAAAGTCGACCGTTCGGCCAAGACTATCCGTCAATCGTCCATCGTCCAATACTTGTAAAAGCAGATCGTGAACCAATGGATTAGCCTTTTCGATTTCATCGAACAAAATAATTCCAAATGGCTGATAACGAACACGTTCCGTAAGGATTCCGTCTGGATTGTTGTAATCACCAATTAATCGGTCGATAGCAAAAGCATCAATGTACTCGTTCATGTCAAAACGAATCAATTGGTTTTCATTTCCGGTAAGGTATTGACAAAGTACTTTTGCCGCCTGCGTTTTTCCAACTCCTGTAGGACCAATGAATAGGAAGGACCCCAGCGGCTTGCCAGGCGTGTTTAGCTTGGCCTTCATGATGTTAATCACGTTAACCAGGGCATCGACTGCTTGAGGTTGTCCAACTAGCTCAGCGGAGATAGAATCAGTTATTTCATCATTGCTCAATTGAAAATTGCTATCGAATATGTATTCATTCAAACCGCTTAGTGATTCAAATTCTTTGCGGACTTCAGGACTATCAATTACCTGATATCGATATTTAACGCTGAGTTGATTCAGCAGCTTCATGACGCTACCAGGAAGTGCTTGACCACGAAGATAGTTTCGTTGAATATTGAACAGCTGGCTAATTGCTTGGATATTAATTTGACAACCATGTATAGCTTCTAAATTCTTTCGCTCTTCGAGTACAATCCTGATGGACGTTTCGTAGTCTGGTTCAGGCACACGAATCACCTGAAAGAGATCACTGAATCTACGATTTTTCTCTTGCACGATTTTCCATTGTTCTGGACTTGCCAGCATGATGACCTGAAGACTTCGTTTTTCCAAATATGGTTTGAGCAAATCGGTAATTGTCATGTTGTTTTGAGCTGACTTACCAATGCGTAACAAGGCAATTGGATTATCAATCAAAAGAATGTCCTCTCCATTGGGAGCTTGATAAAATTTTCCTTTTTTGACAAGAAAGTCAATGATGGCTTCCGTTCGTTTTTGCCACCAACCAACAATACTCATTCCAGAGATAATTCGATTAGGGTCGACATGCCATACTTTTTTGACAGCTCTACCCAGTCTGTCTGGATCTTTTTTACGATCGAGATATCTTTGAATGACTTCTTCTATGATCGTCATTTTACCCACACCAATAGGCCCTGTAAGAACAAAGGGTGTGTTTTCTTTTTGATAAGTAATCTGATAGATGCGTTCTACCATTTCATCGCGGAGGTAAGCGCGACTTAGTTGTTTATCGTTGAGGTTTTGACCTACTTTTTCGATCTCAATGGAACCATCAAATTCAGCCTGCTCGTTTATTCTAGAGAAGAAGTTGGAAAAGTCAGGTTTGTTGAACTTTGAGTTACCGTAATTAATCCTTTGGCTCATGGTCATATTGACCACGAATTCACCTTTGGTGGAGTAGTAGGGGGTGATATCGAAATCCTTATCTCCTTTTTTGTATGCTCTTATTAGCTGCTGCAAAACGGTAGTAAGCTCTTCAATGTCAAGCCTTGATTTCTTTTCTTCAACCTTAGAAATATACATATAGTTTTCAAACTCAGGAAGCATGACAATCGTCTGACTACCAGCCTGAAATCGAATTACTGCAAAGTTACCATTGATGTATTGACTAGCGGTAGAGAAGGAGAGTGATTGGTCAAAATATTCCAAATCAGGGCTATAAAGGAACCAAAGCAACTCAGAGGAACTGGAATGTGAGAAAACGAAACCTTTCAAGTAATGACTGATTTCCTTTTTGAGCATACTCAATGCAGATTCATACCGCACATGACTGGCAGTAGGGCTCATCAAAAAAAGTGGTCTTAGATTGTAATAAGTCTTACCATCTACCTCACTATTTTGAACAAGAACTGGAAACTGGAATTTGAGATGACTCATGAATGCTCCGAGTATGTTTTAAACAACTTCATAAAATAGGAGCGGAATTTACAGAAATTCTTTCGATTTTTATCCAAGTTGGGGGAGAGATCTATTTCTTGACTTTTGAGTTCTTACTTGTCCTTCAGTGCGAAGCAAGAATTTGCACAAAAGTTGAGAAAGAAAAACGAAGCTGTCATCCTGAGCGAAGCCAAAAAATTGTCATCCCGAGCGAAGTCGAAAAGTTGTCATCC
>CALGLS010000313.1 GCA_937959375.1 uncultured Saprospiraceae bacterium | reverse complement strand
TGCCCAACCACTCGTTTGTAGACGAATTTGGCCGGCTTCCATTTTTGGATATTGAGCAATAATTTTTCCTTGGACGGTACTCACGATTAACATGTCTGCTGAATTTTCTAAATCGATGTTGACATGATCGCTGGCTGGATTTGGGAAAAGACGAATTTTGTTTGTTGGTTTTTCGTTTGTTTCGATTGCTTTGTCTTTTTTGGTTTCCACAACTTCGTTGGCTTCCTTTACCTCCTTGGCTTTTTTCGCTTTTTGGTAGGCCTCTTCTGTTTTTAGCATTTCTGGGATAACAGAAGTTATGGTTTCGCAGTCGTGGTATTCTGCGTTTTCAATAATGAGGCGCACTAGTAAGTCGTTTAAGTTTTCTACATTGTAGCTACCTGCTTCAGGTGCAATGTGGTTACCACCGATACCGCTGTGATTGGTCAAAAAGGTGTAAGTACTGTTGGTTCCCATGGCGATAAATTTGAGTAGAAATTCTAGTGATTTATTGGCACCGCTTGATGCAACTGGGATTACTTTTATTCCTTTTTCGGCAGCTTCTTTTGTCATCCGATGTAGGTTATCTTTTATTTCATCGCTGTGAAATGGCACTGCGTCTAACAATATAAACACAATTCGAGTCATTGCATCTTCATTCCAATCCAAATCACGAATAGCAACACCCAAGCCTTGGTCAACGGCTTCATACGATTGCCCACCTGCGAGAGGACTGGTATTCATAAAGTTGATTGTCTCATCACTATCCTCTGATAAAGCAGAATTATTTAAAGCCTGTTTCTGATCTTTCCCAGCATAATAAACCGCTGCAGTTCTCAGCTCCACTCCTACTTCATCTGTTTTTGCACGATCGATGACATCATGTATTTCTGCTTTCAGATACCTTAGTTCATCTCTCATTGAGCCAGTAACATCAACTACAAAAGCAACATCAACCTGCTTATTTGAAACACAAGGAACTTCTAAGTCCATACTATTCAAACCACTGGTATATGGAATCGCATCCATCTTTGTGCTCGTACCTGAATGAAAAACTTGAAACTCGAATTCACGGTCTTCTCCTCCAAAAAAATTACCCCAAAGACAGGCCGCACCTTTATTATCGGAGACCGTTGACCAAACTACTTCTTCAGCAGCATTCAGTAAATTAACTTTTACGTTAGCGAGTGGCCGACCAGCTTTATCAGAAAGTTTTAACTCAAATCTATGCTCAGGATAAAAGCCCCAGAAGTCTTGGTATGTGGCAAACTGTTCATTCTTTATCAGTTTATCCCAAAAGCTCCAGTTGTCGAGGTCTCTCCATTCGCCCGCGGTTAGTTGACCTGCATTTGGTAATTTTTCTACTTTAGGAGTAGGAGGTTTTGCATGAAAAGCACTAGCAGATTTAGATTTTGCATGCTTCCGGGACTTACGTCTTTCCTTTTTTGTAGAACCAACAGTATGAGCATTCACTCGAATGCCATCTACATATACATCTGTTCCGTTTGCTCTTGAGCCTCTTACAGAAATAGCATCTCCCTCACTCAAATGTGTAAGACCCGCTGTGGAAGATGCGAGTTTTCCGATATTTTTTGTGGGGAGTTTTGTAATCTCTTCTGACGATAGTATTCCTCCAGCAGTAGTGTTGTCTTGTTCAATTAAAGGCACCTTAAATTCATTGACTACGATTTCATCTAAATCTACGCCAACTCCTCCTTCACCAAGTTGTACATCCAATTTATTGGCTTCTCCTGACTTAACAATTACATCTCTTATTCGTTTGGGTTTGTAGCCAATATAAGTCACCTCTACATCATAAGTACCGGGGTCCAAAGACATAGAGTAGTTTCCTGTAAAATCAGTTGATGCTCCTGTAGTTAGCACTCCTCCTTTGTAAATCGTAACCTGTGCGCCAATTAATTCTTCACCCGTTTCACCATCTGTAATTTTGCCAGCGATACTGGTCTTGTTGTTCGTTTGTGCCCATACGCTTGTGAACAGCAGCGTTAGGCTGAGTAGTATTATTTTCTTCATGCTAGATCGTTTTTGATTTTTTAAAAATACCTCCCTAAACACAAGTATCGAAAACGGAGGGCATCTCAACTAAATCGTTTAATAATACTTCAATATCATTCATTAGGATTAAGGAATCGCACCAGCTTTATTTTGTTGTTCAGGTTTTAGAATGGAGGAAAAAATAGGTGAATTTGGTGTATAGGCAGCAAGCGTTAGTCGATTTGGTCGCTAGAAGAGTTATCCGAAAAATTTGATTATTCGGTTTTTAGAATGGGATATAGAGCAGGGTTATTTATGAGTTTACGAATCGTTTTGCGATAGAAGGGATATTTTGATTTTAATTGTCATTTTAATTTTGATTAATTCCCGATATTCACCAAATGAAATCTCCCATCAATTTCCGCAAGGCTATTCCCCTCTTCCACAACAAAACGGAAGCACAGTTCAAACAGGATCCCTACGAGCGATTTGATACCATGGTGATGCGACAAACAGCATTACACCTAGCTGACGAAATTTGGGGCCACTACCCCATTCAAAAGGTACTCGATTTTGCGCAAGCCCATTTACCAACTACAGCTGATCCTACTATTTTGGAAATTGGTTGCAGCACCGGCCGTTGGATTGCCACACTGGCTAAGTCCTATCCAAAAGCTACTTGTTGGGGACTCGACTATAGTTATCAAATGCTTAAGCGCGCAAAAGAACATTGGGTTTTAAACCACACAACTTATCTTGATTTCACCCCACAAGGATATCCTGAGATTTTGGAACTAAGCGCTCCGCCAATTGATAATCTACAATTTGGTTTAGCGAAAGCTTCTGAACTTCCTTTTGCAGATCACTCCCAAGACTTATTGATCCATAGTTTTTTATTGGACCGATTGGATGATCCCAAAAAAGCATTGCAAGAAATGTATCGTGTATTGGCTCCAAGTGCGAAGATGATTTTTGTAACGCCACTTAATTTTCAGAAAAGTAAACTCTGGGAACTATATCATCCACCCATTAAAATTCATCAAGTCTTGCTGGAATTGGGTTTTGAAATATTGGAATGGACAGAAGGAATGGAGGTGCGAGAACCTTTGGATTTGAGAGGAAATGCGGTGAGTTGGAATTGCTTGGCTGTAGTGGTGAGAAAGAAGGTTTGAAGGTTTGAAGGTTCCCCTCTATCGCGGGCCCGCATATCGCGTATCCTTCAAACCTTCACTCCTTATTTCCTTCAAACCTTGAGTTCCTTCAAACCTTCAACTAAATCTATGTCACAAAACTTAAGTGAATATTTATAAGAACTGCGTTATCTAATACTAAGGCTCTAGGGGGGTGCTTTTCGTTAAAATAGGCTGAGGTAAGCACAAAAAAAATAAGCTTTTGGAGTAATTCCAAAAGCTTATCCCATTTTAATAATGGTTGGTGAAAAATCAGGTTTTTGAAGCCTTCTCCTTATTTATTTCATTAATTCGAAGGTATCCGGCTATAATAAATAGCACAGTGAAAACGGCTACTACAGTTAAAAATGCAATCATAGTTCTAGGTTTTTATGGTGAACAATTATATAACGATTAGCTAATTTTAATCAAATTGTATAACCTCTTTTTCCTGATCTGCTTACTAAAGATAGCAAAAAAAATTAGAAATCGTAAAAACAGAGCGACTTATTTATGACAACCTATGCCAAATCACCAGCCTACATCTCTTTTCTAAAATGTTAAGAGAAAAAAATTCGTTAATCTGCCGTTAAAGAAGTAGAAAATCCCTCTTTACACTTACCTTGCTGACGCTGAAAACTAATATTAACAGATGCAACTCTGCTAAATAATCAATAAGTTGGAATTGTATTTACATAGTCGCTACTCAAATAAAAAAGATAAAAACTAGTCCTGCATTTATGCATCAGTTAAACTTGCTTAATTATAACACCGCCTCTGCGCCAGTCGACTTGTTCAACAAGATACCTGTAGAACCGATCACGGTTGCTTATAAGGGGCTCGACCAACTCAAACTTGGAGGTGGACATTTGCAGGGCATTCAGTTGTATACTTACGAAGGTCAGAATTATGCTTTCCTAACGGGTAGCACCCATCATTTTGCTTATTTGCAAATCATTGCATTTTCTGAAAAAGAAAATAAGGTCATTGCGCTGCACCGCTTGAGTGAAGGAGATTTAAGACATGCTGGTGGCTTTCAGATTTACAATAATTTTTTGGCAGTTGGGCTGGAAGATAACTTTAGAAAAAACTACTCACTGGTCAATATATATGAGATCGGTGATCCGAAAAACTTTAGGCCAACTCCACTCGCGAGTATTGAACGAAAAGGAAAACGCCGCCGAAGTACAGCAGGTTGTGTTGGTATCACAAAACATGAAAATAGTTTATTACTGGTCGTAGGGGATTGGAATACACGACATCTCGACTTTTATCAATCTCCTTTTCCGAAAGGAACAGCAGCACTTTCATTTGAGTTAATCCATTCACTAGAACCAAAGGCATCAGATCGCAGTCAATGGCTGGATAAAAAATGGCGTACTTACCAAAATATTAATTTGCTAAGAGATGCTACATCAGGTAATTTATTACTGGTAGGTTTTAATAGTTGGTGGCTACGACAGGACATTGTTGATCTCTTTTCATTGGATGTGAATGATGAAATCGAATTGGTGAAAATTGCTTCAAAAAAAATAAGAAGAAGAAAAGGTACTTCCTTTATCTGGGGAGGTGGTGCATTTGTTTACGACGAAACCAAACTAGGTTTTGTAGCCTGTGGATATCGGAATTTCAAAAAAGGACATTTGAATATTTATCGATAATTAGTTGTGGATCAAAGCAACGCTTAGGTAGACAAATTACGTGTACACATTATCGTAGCTATTGTACTTAGAGTGTAATTGGATAGTTTTTTTTCTAAACCCTGCTACAGTAGGCAGGTACAAAAGAATCAAAAGGGGCTGTTGGGCTGTCGCCTTATCGCCTGACGGGAACAAAAGTTTGAACCTACTTTACTTAAACAAATCATCAAAATTTATAATCAAGCTCTAAAACTTTAATTTATGAAAAAAGTCACCCTCTTATTTTGCTTATTAATTGCTGGTATCAACGTGCACAGCCAGGACATTTTAGAAAAAAATGAAGAACAACCGAAATACGATCAGCAGATCGGAGTCAATTCAACTGCGCTGATTAGTCAGCTGATTAACTTTTCCTCTACTTTTTCATTTTTCAACAACGACTACATCTTTACTTACAAAAAACAGAAAAACAATAAAGTCTTTCGTTTCGGTTTTGGAGGTAGTTTTCTTTATCAAAATACAGAACTTGATAAGCGAACAAATATTAGCGGAAAACTCCGATTTGGTCGCGAACGATTTACTAATATTTCAAAACGCTGGCGTGTATTTTATGGTGGAGATGCTAAAACAAATTTTGAATATACAAAAGCAACTTTCTTAAATGAACCGATCAAAGCCATTTCACTAGGAGGAGGCCCAATTGCTGGTCTTCAATTTAACATCAACTCTCGTTTATCGCTTTCTACCGAAGCTAGTTTTGACCTTTTCTTTACTAGAGAGACAGATGAAAGGGGTAAAAGTTGGGGAATTACTTCTACCTTTGCTATTCCAGATTTCTTTTATTTGAACTTTGACTTTTAAACAACTTCTATAAACTAGGGACACGAATTAGGTATCTTAATTCGCTTGGTGCAAAATTCGTGTCCCATCATTATTTCAGCAAACTAGTTACCAACTTTTCAAGAATAACATTGTTAAACTACTAATGATTACAAAAGGCATCGCCTACATATTATTTGCGACTTTTTCCTTCGCCATTATGAATGCGCTAGCCAAAGATCTGAGTGGATTCCATCCCATGCAAGTTGTTTTCTTCAGAGCCTTAGGTTCTTTTGTTTTCATCTTTCCGTACATGCTCTATCACAAAATTTCTATTCGTGGCAACAACCCTGGCATGCTCCTATTACGTGCTGGGATCGGTGTACTATCCTTGTCTACTTTTTTTGTGGTCATTCAACGTATCCCACTGGGTTCAGCAATTTCGATCCGATACTTGGGGCCAATATTTGGTGCCATCATGGCTTATTATTTTTTAAAAGAAAAGATTAAACCATTGCAGTGGCTGAGCTTTGTGGTAGCCTTTGCTGGCGTGATTGTACTGAAGGGATTTGACATTCGAATTGATACGCTTAGTTTGGTACTTATAATGATCTCTGCCATTACAGTAGGTGGTGTTTTTACATTGCTTCGATACCTTGGCACTCGCGAACATTACCTGACCATCATCAATTATTTTATGGCGGCGGCAATTATTGTTTCACTATTTTTTGCTAGTGGTTGGCGAATGCCGCTCGCTGAAGAATGGTTTCCTGTTATTGGGATTGGGATCACTGGTTTGATTGGTCAAGTGTTCATGACACGTGCTTTTTCGATGGAGGCTACTTCTGTTTTGGCACCTTTTAAGTATATGGAATTGGTGTATGCACTTATTATTGGTTTCTTCTATTTTGGTGAGACCTATTCTTGGTTGCCTTTTGCAGGAATCGTTTTAATTATTAGCGGCATGCTTTTGAATATTTATGCTAAGCAAGCTAAGACAAGTGTGACTGAATAACGGTAGCCTATATGTTATTTATTTGCTTAATTTTTTATGGACAAAAAATATAAAACCCTACACCCAATCACTAGTTTTTCGCATCTTTGAAATATGAAGACAGCTAACATCTATTTATTTCTATTTGTGACTACCTTGTTTTTTACTTTTGGATGCCAATCTGAGAGTTCTGTAATTGTTGAGAAAGCCAATAAGAAAACCGCGCCTTTTCATCTCGACATCAAGTTACCAAGTACAAGTATTGACACCCTCCTACAACCCAATATAGATGTTGCTAAAAATGACATTTATTTAAAAACCAGTACGGATAGTCTTGGCAAAAGTACTTACTCGCTAAGCGTCAACAAGCAACTTGTTTCTTTTGATGCTTTCAATGATTTATTTGACAGTCTACGATTTAGCATCGAACCTTCTAAACGAAATAAGCAAATTGCCAATTTCTACATTGATCATAAAACACCTTATTTTTTAGTTGATTATTTACATAAAAAAATCATCTCGTATCGTCAACACAAAATAGGCTATTACAATAATAAAGGGCAGTATTTCTTGCATCGAATCCCATACCATGAACAACCAATTTGGAGTAGTAAATATCCGTATAAATACCCACCGCCTCCCCCTCCTCCACCTCAGCGAAGGAACCCTGAATCAGATACCCCTATCTTTTCAGAAAAGTATTTAGCAACTTTAAATCGTTTTGGTATCAACCAAAAACATATCCCTCCTACTGGACCTGAATTTTCAGAAACCTACACTATGAATCCATCAAATGTTCTTGAGGTTAAACTCATGGCGAATAACCAACTCAGTATAAATGACACGGTGTTTACGCTTCCTGAAGTCATACAAAAGTGGCAATCTTTTATGACTGATAAAAAGTCATGGAATAAGAGAATCGTATTTTTGGTTATATCAGGTCAGGCTGATTACGGACATTACTTTGAAACTTATTCTACTATTTTATTTGCTTTTGAGCAAAAGCGAAATCAACTTGCAATAGATCTATTTGGTAAGCATTTAAACGCACTTACGAAAGAACAGAAAAGATCGATTTATAATAAATTGCCTAGGATGATTATTCCAGAGTTGGTAGATTAAAAAAGCCTACTCATCAAAAGACAAGTAGGCGCAACTTCATTTTTTTTGGTTCTTTGAAAATACCTGTGGTAAAAACCCAATGATAAAATAAAACCAAGGTTTTCTTAAGGCACTTTTGCTTTTTTTAAGATTGGCCACAGGATTAATCAAAGAACGATTTTTAATAAAACGTATATTGATCACTCAATCAATTCAAAATAAGGGAGGTACCCGTAAAACTACCGCGAGAGAAGTCTCCAATTCGAATCGTGTGCTTACTCATTCGTATCTGTCGACGGGGACCTGGTTTGATTTTATAACTATCAAATAATTCCGAATACTTCTCATACAGCACTTCATTCAGTTCAAGTACATTGATGTAAATTTTGTTTTTTGAAATTTCAACTAACACATAATCTACCTTCGTTTCAATGAGGCGATCTTCTAATAACATTTCATATAGTTCCTTATGTAGCTTTTTGCACTTTTTTTGTTTGAGATTCGCTTCCATAACATTTCGTCGACCTCTCCTTTTCCCTACAGATGTATCCAGTAAAGTTTGCGCAAAAGCATCCAATTCTCTTTGTTCTTTCTTAACCTCTCGTTCTTTTTTCAAAACCAAACTTTCACGATTGATTGCTTCGTCTGGCTTATGTCTTTTCGGTGTTGTGCGGAAGGTGCCAAATCCAGAGCCTCTAAAACCTGTTGCCGTAAAATCGCCCACTTTAATATATTCGTCATCAAACTTTATTTTACGGTCAGGTCCCCAACCTACTTTTTTTGTCAAGAGACTGTATTTGTTAAACAAACTTTGATCGATCACTTTCCCATCTACAATAATTTCATCTCCGGGTAATTCAATTTCAACAGCTTTCCAAGTATTGAGAATCAACTTGTCATCCATCAGATTTTTAAACAAATTTTTCTTCAAACGACGCATCTCTCCGTTTGTCAAATCTGGCACTGCATTCGGATCGGTCTTAATGGTTTGCTGTGTAATATTTGTACTTGGCTTAGTAAAAGTCTCTACTGGTTTTATTTGATTGTTCAAAACAATTTGACTTTCCTTTGGCTCGGATGTAATTGTTGGTTTAACTTCTAAAGGTGGTTCTGACTCAGTAGTTTTTTGAACAGCGATTTCAACGACTTCTTCTTTTACTTTTTGTTGAACGCTAGTCTTTTTAGGTAAAGTGCCAACTTCAACTTTTTTAGTCTGGGATACAGAATTAACTAAAGCCGTTTCAATCCTTTCAGATTTTACTGTCGTTTCTTTTTCCTCAGTTTTCACTTCAGGTATTCTCTCCTCTGCTTCGATAGTAGCTAGCATATTCTTCGTAGTCTCAGGTGGCGTCTGCACCGCTACTTCCTTTACCGCCAAGGCATCAGATGCACTAGGTACTTTATTCATTAAAAATAATCCTGCACCAAGTGCTCCAACAAAACCTACGATCAGTAAATTATTCAAACTAAACCAACTGGTCCAATTCGTGGTATCCAAAGAGGCAGCTGGTGCAGTAGGAAGCCCCTTGACAATAGACTCCACCTGCTCACGACTGAATTCAGTTGGTGCGTTCCGAAGGCTATCAAATTTTTTATCAATGTCCGGCTTCATAAAAAGTTTTTTTAGTTCTTTGACAAAACACCGTTGTTTAAGTCAAAGAAGGTTTTCTAAGTTTCCTAAAATCCAACGTTTAATTTCCCTGTTCCTCCTAGTATAGATCCAACTGAATCTGAGTTATGTTCAATCAGCTCTTTTAATCGCTGTCGTCCACGACTCACCTTGGTGCGCACGGCTCCTTCATTACTATTTTGGATGACAGCGATTTCTTTCATACTAAATCCACTAATTTCAAACAAAATAACTGCATCGCGCTGTTTCTCTGGCAGCTTATCCAATGTTCGATAAAGTAATTGAATGTCCAGCAAGGCTTCAGCCGACAGATCTTGAGCCATCAGGCGTTCTGTGTGTTGTTCTAAAAGTTCAGCTTTATATTTTTGCTTTCGCCAATTGCTGATGGACCGATTGCGGGCTGAGCGGATCAAGTAATGGAGGAGTTGATCTTTTTTCTCAATCTTTTCGAAATGCTTGTAAGCTGATAACAAAACATCTTGCACTAAGTCTTCTGCGTCCATCTTACCGTAGGCCAGTGCCGAACAATATCGGACAAAGGGCTCATGGCAAGCTTGATACGCTTGTAGGAATGCTTGTTGTTTAGGATCAGCCATAGTTAAATGTAGTTGTTTTCGATGGGATAGTCGAGCGAAATTGGGAAACGTTACATAGCTGACGGATTTTTTTCATTTTATGTAAA
>CALGLS010000312.1 GCA_937959375.1 uncultured Saprospiraceae bacterium | reverse complement strand
GAACAACAAGATCAAGAAAATCAGGAAAACCAAGAGCAGCAAGAACAAGAAGAGATGGAGGAAAAAGACCTGAGTAAAGAAGAGGCGAGAAACCTATTGGAAATAATGGAAGACGAAGAACGAAAGGTGCAAGAAAAAATGAGAAAAGCAAAAAGCAAAAAATCTAAGTCGCTTAGAGATTGGTAGGGAAGATGGAAGAGGCGATCAAGCAAGTGAACTTGATACTTAATACACTGTAACATAAATTTCTTTAATTTTTGAATGCTTACTTCGGCTACACTCAGTACAGGCCTTTTTCGCGATTGCTTCATCAAATTTTTCTCAAATAGCTAAGGCTATTCTTAAAACATTTGATTTTACACTCACAAAAAATAACCTATTCAAAATCTTAAATAACTTATGTTACAGTGTACTTAATTTTTAATTAATAATAGATCATGAAAGACTGGATAACAACTACACTGCTAAGCTTTGCCTTCGTTGCAAGCATAGTTGCGCAAGAGCCGGTTTTAACTGCGGAAGTCAGTTTAGATTCGGTATTGCTAGGCAATCGAATAGAACTAACGTTTAAGTTAGAGAACACACAAGAAGGCGAGATTATTCCACCTGATTTTGAAGGCTTTAATTTGGTGGCTGGTCCCAACTATAGTTCGATGATGAGCATGGTAAATGGAACCGTTTCGCAAAGTAAAAGCTACACGTATATTTTAGAACCAAAAGATATTGGAAATTATTTTATCCCACCAGTAAGCGTAAGCGTTGATAATGAAGTGTTGGAAACACAACCTTTAGAAATCATCGTTTTGCCAAACCCTGATGGAATTATACAAGAAACGCCAAGGAAAAAAGAAATGAACAGTTGGTTTTTTGATTATCAACCACCAATTTTTCAAGAGAAAAAACCTCAAAGTAAACCTAAACGAAAGCGTAAGATTTATAGGATATAGGGGGGACGGAAGTCCGAAGTCCGAAGACGGAAGTTTTCCTTCTAACGTACTAATGCACTACTCTTTTAATTGCACTACCTACGATAGACGAGAACTACGATAGACGAGAACTTCGGACTTAGGACTTCCGTCTCCCGTCTTCCGTCTTTCATCTCTCAAACAATTAACGAAAGCATGAAAAAAATACTCTACACCTTATTGCTGTTGCCTTTGACTGTGCTGATGTACGGACAAGGAGAGGTAAAGTTTTTTGCAGAGTCGGATGCAAGTCAAGTGATCATCGGTAATTACTTTGAGGTGTCATTTGTTTTAACGAATGCAGATGGAGTTAGCTTTACACCACCGAAGTTTACCAACTTTGATATCCTTAGTGGGCCAAGTCATTCGGTTAGTTCAAGTTCGATTAATGGGCGTTGGTCACGAGAGTTGCGTTACTCCTATACCCTTCAACCTAAAAAAATTGGTAAGTATAAAATCGGCGCATCTACCATTACTGTGAAAGGAAAGAAAATGCGTTCGGAGCCTGTAGCTATTGAAGTGTTGAAAGGCAAGTCGGGAGCAACTTCACAGTCGGATATTGAAAAAAGTTTGGAGTCGCAGGTTTTTATAAAAGCAGTGCCTTCTACAGAAGTTGCTTACGTTGGTCAGCAAATAGTATTGGATTATAAATTGTACACCACTCGAAATATTGATACTTATAATTTGCTCGCAGAATCAGAATACGATGGCTTCTTTGTGCAAGATGTTCGTAATCATAGGTGGGGTACAAAACGTGAAGTAGTCGATGGCGAGCAATACAGCGCAAAGATTCTTAAGCGAGTTGTACTGTTCCCACAACAGGGAGGTCTATTGCCAATTGAACCTATGGAAATCCAACTAGCGGTTATCAATGAAGATGGTAAACCAAGAAGAAGACGTAGCCTTTTTGATCGTCCCTCCACTACGCGAATGGTGGTAAAAACCGACCCCGTAAAAATTAATGTTCGTTCGCTTCCTGCCAATGCTCCTGAAACATTTACCGGTGCAGTAGGTAAGTTTCAAATGGATTTAAAAAATAGTTCCAACAGTCTTTCTACAGATGATGTCATCAGCATTCAAATGACGGTATCAGGAGATGGTGATATCAAACAAGTGCAACCACCGATCTTTAAAGTCGATGACAACTTCGAAGCCTACGATCCTCGCGTAACAGCAAAAACACCTCAAGAGATAAACGGAAAAATTCGTTTCCAAAAGGTGATTGAATATCTATTCCTTCCAAAAGAACCGGGTAACTATACCATCTCCCCTGAGTTTACCTTTTTTGATCCGGATAGCATGAGATATATTACGCTCGCTAAGAATCCAATTGGTTTCAGGATTAGAAAAGGGAATAAGAAAAAGTCAGAAATAAAATTACCAGAAGAAACGACCGCTGAATTATCAGAACTGAAAAACGTAAAAGTTGTGGGCGCTCTAAGTAGTAAAGATGGTGGTTTTGTAGGTTCACCAATTTATTGGTCGCTACTCGGTTTGCCTCTTTTTTTACTAGGAGGTGTAGTGCTCTATCGGCAAAAACAATTGAAAGAAGGTGACGTTGATTTGCTATTGTTGAAAAAACAAAAAGCTGCTGCTGTCGCACAACAAAACTTAGAATCTGCTAAACAGTTTCTGGATAATAATGATAGTCGTTCCTTTTACAACGAAGTCTCACGCGCCTCGCTAGGCTACATCGGCGACAAACTAAACATTCCACTTTCTGAACTCAGCAAAGCAAATATTGAAGGCCAATTACAAAAATTGAAAATCAGTACACCTCGAATCGAGTCCTTTATTAAAATTTTAAAAACTTGCGAGATGGCACTCTACGGTGGAATGAATAACACGGCAGCTATGAATGATACTTATGCTTCCGCGGCTAGTGTTATTTCTGGTATTGAGGAAGAGATTGGAGCTTAATTAAATGTAAAATGTAAAATGTAAAACCGCGAAAGTCAAAATGTAAAAGTTTGTTCAATACCGTAGGTCTCGCGAAAGCCGAGCAACTTTTACATTTAAAAAGCTTTGTTAAGAAAAACCTAGCCGAATATCAATCATCCAACCCTTCCACCTCCAAGTCACGAAGCGAACCCGCCACAACATTATCCTTCAAGAAGTTACACCAGCTACAATCCTTTTCGCCACAACCTTCATAAAATTCATGTGCTTGGATTTTTTTCCAACTGTCTTT
>CALGLS010000311.1 GCA_937959375.1 uncultured Saprospiraceae bacterium | reverse complement strand
AATAGACTTTATTCTGAGCTATTTTGTATAGGGATCAAATAGAGATTTTTTGACAGAACGAAGCTCTTTTAAGAGGGCATAGCCATAGCTATGGGCGATTAAAAAGCTAAAGTACTGCTGAAAAAGATCATTTGAGGACATACAAATTAGTTTAGAATAAAGTCTAATACCTGAGATTATTTTCACTAACAAGAAATAATGCAATACAACTTCGATAAAATAATAGACCGAAAGGATACCAACGCGATGTCGCTTTTAGGTTTTAGAGAATATCTATTCGGTGAAACAGAAGAGCTGAACTTGCCTTGTCCCGATGAAGAACTCATCTCCATGTGGATAGCTGATATGGAATTTGCAACAGCTCCAAGCATTGTTGATGCTTTACAAAAACGAGTGGCACATCCCATTTATGGTTATACTCAAATTTTTGATCCTGCTTATAAAAATGCTTTTCTTAATTGGACGCAGACGCATTATAATTGGACTTTTGATAAGAATCATCTAGTCATTTCGAAAGGAGTGATCCCCGCTTTGTTTGATTTGATCGGATATATTTGTGAAGCTGACGAGAAAGTTTTGATTGTGACTCCATCTTATGCTTTCTTTAAACATGCTGCAGATTACAATGGGGTAGAATTGTTGACGTCGGATCTAATTTTGCATGATGGCAATTATCAAATTGACTTTGATGACTTGCGTGAAAATGCAGCAGATGAAAAAGTAAAGTTGTGCATTTTTTGTAGTCCACATAATCCGACTGGTCGGGTTTGGAAAGATGAGGAGCTGATGCAATTTGGAAAAATTTGTTTAGAAAATAATGTGCAAATTATTGCAGATGAAATTCACTGTGATTTGCTGAGGGTTGGGACAAAATTTACACCACTCGCAAAACTTTTTCCGGATACGGATCAAATCATAACTTGTATGTCGCCGAGTAAGACCTTTAATTTAGCGGGTTTTTCATTTGCTAATGTTATTATTCCGAATGAAACTTTGCGTTTGAAATGGCAAGAGCGTCATTTGCCAATTGATAATCCGCTGAGTATTGTAGCAGCGCAGGCGGCTTATGAAACAGGGCATGATTGGCTCAATGAATTGAAAATATACTTAGATGGAAACTTTTTGTTTTTACAAAATTACCTTCAAAAGCATTTGCCAAAAGCTGTTTTTAAAATCGCAGAATCGACTTATCTTGCTTGGGTGGATGTTGGTACTTATCTTCCTGAAGAAGAAAATTTGACCTTGTTTTTTGCCAACCATGCAGGTGTACTTCTGGAAGGTGGAAATATGTTTGTGTCCAACTCGGATGGCTACATTCGACTGAATCTGGCTTGTCCACGGGCTCGACTGGAGGAGGGTTTGCAACGAATTGTGAAAGCATTGTTATTACTGGAGAACAAGTGATTTGTCTTTTGAATAATTTTTGTGTAATCTAAATTTGAGAAAGAGCAATTGTCATTCCGAGTGAGCGCCAGCCAGTCGAGGGGGATAAGAGAAGTACTGAATAATTTACCACTATGAAAAAACGAATAATAGGAATCGATCTAGCAAGAGCACTTGCCGTAATCGGTATGATTATCGTCAATTTTAAAATTGTCTTTGGCTATAAAGGTTCAGAAGTACTCCAATCAATAGTAGGTGTATTTGACGGGAAAGCCGCTGCAACATTTGTAGTATTGGCAGGAGTAGGTATAGCCTTGATGAGTAAATCTGCTTTAGCAATTAACGACTTAGATAAAATTAAAAAGACGAAAATCCGAATTATAAAAAGAGCGCTTTTTCTCTTTGTAATTGGACTCTCTTATGTCAGTATTTGGCCAGCTGATATTTTACACTTCTATGGAATTTATATGTTGGTCATACTCTTGCTTTTTGGCGCAAGCCAGCGAATACTAAAAATTGCCTACTTTGTTTTGATCTTTTGCTACCCCTTTTTGATGTTTCTACTCAACTACGAAACGGGCTGGGATTTTTCAACATTGACTTATCTCGATTTCTGGACTGGAAATGGTTTTTTTAGAAATTTATTCTACAATGGTTTTCATCCTGTTTTTCCTTGGTCGGCTTTTATGGTACTTGGGTTTTGGTTTGGTTCTAAAGATTTGAATGATGATGTTTTTGTCAAAAAATCAATGAAAACTAGTTTGATCGTCTTTGTGTGTTTGCAAGTATTTTCCTTTGCTGCGATTACATTTTTCTCAGAGGGCGATGCCTACATTAGAGGAGAATTAGAAATATTGATTGGTACAAGTCCAATGCCGCCTCTTCCCATTTATATGTTGTCTGGAAGTAGTATTGCTATCTTTATTATTTCCTTTTGTATTCTACTCGCACGGCGTTTTGAAAACAATAAAATCATACTTGCACTAAATAAAACAGGACAACTGGCACTGACTTTTTATGTCGCGCATGTGATCATCGGAATGGGATTAGTGGAAACGATCGGAGATAAAAAATTAGGAGAATATTCAATCGAATTCTCTTTGACTTATGCTTTGTTTTTTAGCCTATCTTGTGTTTTATTTGCTATGTTTTGGTCTAAAGTTAGTAAGGTGGGGCCATTGGAGTGGGTGATGCGGAAGTTGACGGATTGAGTGGGAGAATAGGAAAGTACAAAGTACAAGCTCAATCTCAAATTCAATGTTCACGCAGAACGTGGTTGACAGATTGAACTTGAGATTGAACTTGAGCCTGAGATTGAACTTGAGCTTGAGCTTGAAATTAAATCTCCCCATTCTCCATCTTGCAGAATCTTTCCAACAAATCCTCTCAAATAAATTCCTTTTCACGTATCTTGCAGTTCAGATAAACTAAACGACGACATACTACGTGAACTATACAAAAGAAGACATACTAACTCAACTCGATGACTGTGCTAGGGAATACATGTTTCCTGTTTTTAGCAATGGCTACGTCTACCCAATTGCCAGTCGATTTACAGCTTACCGCGATGAGGAGCGTTGGGCATTAATTATAGAAATTATTGGCTATATTGACCTCATGGGGAAAGGACATAAAGGCATCCGAAACGGTCTCTACGTTTATGGAAATTGCCTAGACGTTCCACCTGGAGTCAACAAGGATAATTACATCCAATTTACTTCTGATTCGGATGAAGGACCTGCCTTTGAGGAAACCTATCAAGAGCATTTGAATGAGCATGTGAATACAATGTTGTTGAGAGGGCATAAAATCCGGTTGGTAAAGGATGAGGAATATTATGAATCCAAAAAAATGGAATTAGATGCACCTCCAAAAATTATGATCTGGGAGTTTTTAAGAGGTATTCGTTCAGAAGTGAAGCATCTGTATTATGCAACGGAAGAAGAACTTCGGGAGCGAATTCCAAAAGATTTACCTCGAATTCTAACCGTTGATGAATGGAGACACAATGATATGGATAAAGGAGAGTATCCTTCTGATATAGAAACGTTTCCGATGCTAGCAGAAGTTTTGGTGACTGGTAATGCGGAATTGTTTAAACCGACCGTGCGTTCTAACTCTTATTGGATGAATTGGCCGGAGGGAGGGTCGAAGTGATTTTTGGTTGGGGGATTTCAAACTCAAACTTAATTTCAAATTCAATGGAGTTGCAATGTCAGTTGTAGTTTAATTTAGATGGCAATCTATCAGTAACTATATAAAATGAATATACTCATCATTTATGCTCATCCCGATTATGATTCTTTTACACATCAGGTGTTGACTTTTTTTACAAAAGGGCTACGTGAATCCAGTCATACCTTTGAAATTTCTGATTTATATCAAATGGATTTTCAAACAGATCTTTCACCTCAAGAGTATAAAAGAGAAAGTACCACAAATACTAAACTTCCCATTCCTTCCGATGTGCAATTGGAACATCAAAAAATTAACAGAGCAGATTGTATTTGTTTTATTTACCCGGTGTGGTGGAGTGACTGTCCCGCTAAATTAAAAGGTTGGTTTGACCGTGTTTGGACGGCTGGTTTTGCTTATAGCAAAGATGATCAAGCTCGTGGTATGCAAACCATTTCAAAAGGTTTGGTTATTTGTCCGGCAGGGCATCCGATGAGTCATTTAGTTGAAACTGGAGTGGCTGAAAGTATGCGTAAGATTATGTTAGAAGATAGATTGGGGAGTCGGTTTGAACGAAAGGAAATGCTAATTCTTGATAATACATTGGAAGGAGATGAAGTGAAACAATTGCACTTGGAAAAAATATATCAAGTAGGTTTGAATATTGGTTCTAATTTTTCAACTCATTGATTAAAAAATCAATTATGAAAATAAAATACTTTGTTTGGTTGGTGATTTTTTTATGGCAGAGTTGTAAGCAAAATAATTCGAAGGTTGGATCGACAATTAGCATAAAAGAACAATGGTCAGTAATAAGGGCAACCAAGGATTTACACAGTTATGAACGTTTTTTAATTGAAAATCCAGATACAGAACTCATTACAGAAATATTGGACAGTATCCGCGTAGCATGGGAGAATCAATTGCGTGGAGATCATATGTTATATTGTCGAGGGCACTGCTATCGACTATTGATCAATAAGGAAGGAAATTTATTTTTTGATACGAAGGTAGTCGATGAACAAGACTTAATGCTAGCAATAAAAGAAGTGCTACTTTATCCAGAAAAGACAGGTCGTTTTTCAATAAAAGAAACACTCGGACGAAAGGCAGGAACACCTCCTTATGAAATAAAAGGAATCCTTCAAATAGTAGGAGCGGATAAGGTAAATCCTAAACGATATGCATCAATTATAAAACTTGTAAAGTCGGGCTACATCTCTGTGAGAAAGGAATACGCAAAGATGATTTTTCAAAAGCATTATGATGAATTGAATCGGATAGAAAGCGATAGTATTCAAAAGTTGGTGCCGTTTAATATTAGTTTTGAAAGGCATTATCCACCACCACCTCCACCACCGCCTTCAGAAGAGTAATCTTACCATATACTACATCAAGCTTCTTTCTTCTGACTTCCGTCTCTTAATTATTTTTCCTACCTTCATGTTAACCCGATGCGAGTCGAAAAAATGAGACAAATTATTTATAAACATACTATACTTTTCCTAGTCTTTCTCTTTTGTTGTAACGGAGCTGTTTTTGCAAAAGCAACACCAGTCAAAATAGCAGAAGGATTTGAAGGGAAGCGAATTTCTGGATCCACCATATGGGTCTTGGAAGACAAAGATCATGCGTTCAATATTGAAGGTGTGCTCGATGCTTATGAGGAAGGTAGTGAAGGTGAGTATTTAAATCAATATAATTTTGGTTTGACTTCGTCTGCATATTGGATGGCGATAGAAGTTGAGAATCAAGATGCGATTCAGCGGGATCTATTGTTGGAGGTTGTAAATACTTATCTGTTTAAATTTCAAGTACATCGAATCACACAGGATGGAGTTTTATTAACAGACTCTTTGACGATGAATGATCGTTTTCACAAAAGAGATCAATTTATCAATAGTTCAAGTCGGGAACATCGAAATTTTCACTTCACCTTTCAACTCGATCCTAAAGAAAAAACAACTTGGATTTTTTACTTTCCAGCAGCAAAGCATACTTTAAATTTCAACTTTCATGTTTGGGACAATGAGTATCGATTTACGCGACAGCGTGATTGGGAGATTACCATGTTACATGGCTTCTTGATGTTGTCATTCGTTTATTTGTTTGTTTTAACTTTCGCCATTTCAATTACACGCTTTCATTATTTCTGGTACTACTTTGTTTATGTGGCCTTGGGCGTCTGTTTTGTATACACAGATTTGGGGCAAAGTTATCGCTATATCTGGCCAGAGCAACAACGCTTTCAGCAAGTCGCTGGTCCCGTTTTTGCCAACCTATATTTGATTGCTGGTATCTTGTTTTTTCGTCAGTATTTTAAGACCAAGCAGTTTTATAAACGAACGGACAAAGTGTTGGTTGGTATCATCGTTTTGACAGCCCTTATTACACCAATGGTGATTGCTATTCCGAGTATTGATAACATAACTTTTGCACATCTCTTTTTTAGAATTGCAAATACCTTGTATGTTGCGGCTTGTATTATCTTTTTCATTGTGTTATTTCGTTCTATTTTCCGTGGACAACGATTCTTTTCTGGGTTGTTTTTGTTTGGGTTTTCCATTCACGGTTTGCACATCATTGTTACGAACTTACAATCTTCAGGTATCTTTTTTGGAGATTCATTTTCCAATATGATGTCGGGCCTTGGATATCCATTGACCTTTTATACCCACATTAGTTTGATGTTGGGAATGCTTTTAGAAATGGCTGTCGTTTTTGCGTTGGCTTTACGATTGTTTATTAGTATTTATAAAAGAAATAACCAAGTGCTTTCCGACCTCGCTTTTCAGAAAGAACAAAACATGAATCTCCTGGTGATGGGAATTGAACGAGAGCGTGAGCGGATTGCTCGTGATATACATGATGGACTTGGCGTGATGTTAGCTTCGGTAAAAATGAAATTGAATCTTTTTCAAGAGAACAATATTAAAGAAAACGAATCGCGCGATAAGATCAGTACGATCATTTCTGAATTGGATAATTCGCATAAAGAACTCCGTAGTATTGCTCGTAACCTAATGCCAAAAGCTTTGTATAAAGTTGGTTTGGTTCCTGCGGTTGAAGAACT
>CALGLS010000310.1 GCA_937959375.1 uncultured Saprospiraceae bacterium | reverse complement strand
TTTGACAAGCTACGTCGATCCATTTATCGGGACAGGTGGGCACGGACATACCTTCCCTGGTGCGACTATGCCTTTCGGAATGATGCAACTTAGCCCAGATACTCGACTGGAAGGTTGGGATGGTTGTGGAGGATATCACTTTACTGATTCCATCGTTTACGGTTTTTCGCATACCCACTTGAGTGGAACGGGAGTGACCGACTATGGAGATGTTTTATTTATGCCTGTTTTAGAGTCGGGGCTCAAATACAATAATGGCTCAGATGGAACAGATGGATATCGCTCCGTTTTTTCCAAAAAGAATGAAATTGCAAAAGCAGGCTACTATCGCACCTTACTAGATAAACACAATATTGATGTCGAACTCACCGTAACACCAAGAGCTGGAATGCACAAATATTCTTTCCCAGCTGACGCAAAAAAAGGAGCGGTAATTTTAGATCTAAAACATCGGGATAAATTATTAGACAGTAGTTTTAAATTAGTAAACGATAACGAAATTCAAGGCCACAGAATTTCCGAAGAATGGGCAAAAGAACAACACCTATATTTCGTAGCTCAGTTTTCAAAATCGATCACGAAAACATCAGACGACATAAAAAAACATGGTCCAGTTTATGGTTTGCATTTCGATCTAGAAGGAGATGAACCGCTTTATGTTCGGGTAGGAATTTCGGCAGTAAGTATTGAAGGAGCACGTCGGAATTTACAAGCTGAAATGACAGATTGGGATTTTGAAAAATATAAAAAGGCTGCCAACGACGCTTGGGAAAAGCAACTTAAAAAAATAGAAGTTTTTGGAAAGTCTACCAAACAAAAAACCGTGTTTTATACAGCGCTTTATCACACCATGATTGCTCCTAATTTGTATCAAGATGTAGATGGTCAATATCGTGGAATGGATTTGAAAGTACATAAAGATAGTAAGCATACGCACCATACTGTTTTTTCACTTTGGGACACGTATCGTGGAGCACATCCGTTGTATACTTTAATTGAAAAAGATAGAACAAATGACTTTATAAATACCTTTTTAGATAATTACGAGAAAGGTGGGATTTTACCAATTTGGGAATTAAGTGGAAACTATACAGGCTGTATGATCGGTTACCATGCAGTGCCCGTTATTGCGGATGCATACCAAAAAGGAATCCGTGGTTACGATGTAGATAAAGCACTAAAAGCGATGACACATAGCGCTCGCCAAAGCAAACTAGGATTGGATGATTATATTGAAATTGGTTGTATCCCCGCAGGTGAAGAACATGAGTCTGTTTCCAAGACATTGGAATATGCATACGATGATTGGTGTATCGCTCAAATGGCAAAATCAATGGGCCAAACATCTGTTTATCAGGAGTTTATTAAAAGATCTCAGTATTACAAAAACTGCTTTGATCCTCAATCGGGCTTCATGCGCGCTAAGTCAAATCAAGCTTGGATTGAACCATTTCATCCTTCTGAAGTGAACTTCCATTTTACAGAAGCGAACTCTTGGCAATACAGTTTTTACGTACCTCAGGATATCGATGGTTTGGCGAAAGCCCTAGGTGGTAAAGATGCATTAGATACGAAACTAGACATGCTGTTTACTGCCAGTGAAGAAACAACGGGCCGCGATCAGGTAGATATTACAGGCTTGATTGGACAATATGCACACGGCAACGAGCCAAGTCACCACATGGCATACCTTTACAACTATGTCAACAAACCTTGGAAGGCACAATCATACCTTCGTCAAATCATGGATGAATTGTATACCGACCAACCAGATGGACTCTCAGGAAATGAAGACTGCGGTCAAATGTCAGCTTGGTATGTACTCAGCTCAATGGGTTTTTATCCAGTGACACCAGGTAGTAATATTTACGCCATCGGATCACCAATTTTTGACCATGTAAATTTGAATTTCGAAAATGGAAAAACATTAAACATCAAAGCAAAAAATGTTTCTTCAACAAACAAGTACATCCATTCTGTCACTCTAAATGGAAAGAATTATTCCAAAAGTTATTTCAAACATGAAGACATTGAAAACGGAGGCGAGATCGTTTTTGAAATGGCATCAATACCGAACAAAAAATGGGGAACTGGAGAAGGTGATGCTCCTAAATCTTCTATTGATGAAGAATTGATTATGCCCCTGCCGTTTGTTTTAAAAGGAGATCGTACATTTAAAGAAAGCACAAGTATTGAATTGAGTTCTTTAGAGCCAGGTGTTGCGATTTATTATAGCTTCGGAGATGAAAAACCAAGCACTAAATCTAAGCAATACACGGAACCAATTCTAATCACAGAATCTTCCTCTATTTCTTTCTTTGCAACGAAAGACGGATTACCTGATTCGAAAATATTGAAATCAGATTTTTGGAAATTGCCAGCGAATCGGACTATTGATTTGCAATCAAAATATGCTCCTCAATATGCTGCAGGAGGTGATGCAGCCCTAATTGATATGCTACGAGGAGCACCTGAGTTTCGTATCGGAACTTGGCAAGGATATGAAGGAATTGATCTAGATGCTGTTGTCGATTTAGGTAAAGTCAAATCAATTGATAGGCTAGCCTTAGGTTGCCTACAAGATCAGCGTTCTTGGATTTTTATGCCAGAAGAAATTCAGTTTTCTGTTTCCACTGATGGAAAAAACTATCAAAAATTACCAGCCGTTCGCAACGATATAAAAGCAGATGAAGAAGAGTCTATAGCTAAAGAGTTTGCAATCAAGAAAAATCTAAAAGCTCGTTATGTAAAAGTTAAAGCCGTTAACCGAAAAGTTGTTCCAGATTGGCATATCGGAGCAGGTGGAAAAGCATGGATTTTTGTAGATGAAATTCTAATCTCTGCCAATTAAGGAATGACCAATAAATAATTTATATCCTAGTGGTAAGTAAGGGGACCATATCATTCCGTTAAACTACTTAAAATGTTGATTGTCAAATAACTTCTATATTTTAAAAGGACTTATTTTATTAAATCATTGGATTTTTACTAATTTGGGGGGCTTGCTCTTTTAGGGACTTAGCATTTGTAATTTAACTAATTAGAAGGATTGGATAATGTCATCAAGAAGAAAATTTATCAGAGGATCACTTTTAAGCTCATTTGCAATCGCTATGAGTGGATTGAAGTCCTGTACAAACGCAAATGCTGAAGAAGCGGTTACAAAAGGTAAAACGACACCATCAACAAAATCAATTCCCACAGTAATCTCAACTTGGAATAATAGAGTCGCTAACGAAAAAGCTTGGTCTATTATTGAGAATGGAGGAAGAGCCATCGACGCAGTTGAACAAGGTGTCAAACTAGTAGAAGCGGATCCAGAAGATCAATCAGTAGGCTACGGAGGCCGACCCGACAGAGATGGTAATGTAACTCTTGATGCTTGTATCATGGATGAAGCTGGTAATGCTGGAGCGGTTTGTTTTTTACAAAATATTAAACACCCCATTTCAGTTGCTCGAAAAGTAATGGAAGATACACCGCACGTAATTTTGGCAGGGGAAGGAGCTTTGAAATTTGCTCTAAGTGAAGGATTCAAAGAAGAAGATTTACTAACAGAATTATCTCGCAATGAATGGGAAGAATGGAGAAAGACATCCGATTATAAACCAAAAATAAATATTGAAAACCACGACACAATTGGTATGCTAGCCATCGATCAAGCTGGAAATATCTCAGGAGCTTGTACAACTAGTGGTTTAGCTTACAAAATGCAAGGTAGAGTAGGGGATTCTCCTATTATTGGTGCCGGATTGTACATAGACAATGAAGTGGGAGGTGCTACCGCGACTGGAATGGGAGAAGCTGTTTTGAAATCAGTGGGCTCCTTCCTCGTAGTCGAACTAATGAGACAAGGCAAAAGCCCCGATGAAGCTTGTAAAGAAGCGGTGATGCGAATCATAAAAAAACAAGATTATAAAGACTTGCAAGTGGGTTACCTAGCGGTTAATAAAGCTGGAGAAACGGGCTCTTATTCCATACATCCTGGATTTACCTATGTAGTGAATAAAGCATCCAAAACACAAACTAAAGATGCTCTTTCTTATTTGTAGAGTAGGAGATTGAGTTTTAGTTTGCACTTGTTTAAAGAAAATATTGGGAAAACTACGAAAATAAATAAATTTCATGGCATCGGTTTTGCAGTAGCCTTGGATAGATTGTTTCCATAATATGTGGGACATTTTCCCACTAAAGTTTCCCCGAGGCCTAGAGTTTTTGACTGAAGGATTAGGTGAGGAGCCAAAAATCGATATAAGATATGCAGATTGTTAAGATTGTTATTGCTGATGACCACCAACTTTTCGTAGCAGGATTAAAGTCCTTAATTACGGATACCGAAGATATGACCTTCAAAATTGTTGGAATTGCAAATGATGGTGACGAAGCCATGGATTTACTTCGTAAGACACAACCTGACGTTCTTATCCTAGATCTTAACATGCCTCAGCGTGATGGCCTTGATATCCTCGGTTCTGTTCGTGAGCAATTTCCAAAATTAAGAATTCTGGCTCTGACGATGTACGATGATGCCAAAATCGTAAAAACTGCCTTCAAAGCAGGTGTTGACGGCTATTCTCTAAAAACTTCAGGAAAAGACGAGTTAATGGAAGCAATTCGTGTTATCCTTAGCGGAAAAACTTTTTTCGGAGAAGGCGTTCGCCTAAATGATCCATTTGAAATGGTCAACGGAAAAAGACAGAAAAAAGAAAATGATCCTTATGAAGATCGATTCATAAAGAAATACAACCTTACCAAACGCGAAATCGAAATTCTACGTTTGATTACCCTCGCACTCAGCAATAAAGAAATTGCTAAAGAACTCTTTATTAGCGACCAGACTGTTAGCGTTCACCGTAAAAACATTATGAGAAAACTCGGTGTTAGCAACACTGCCGGACTCATCAAGGTGGCTTATGATAATAGCCTAATCTAATAGAGAATCATCACCAACAGCATATAGTGCCGCACATATTTACTTAGTACTAATATAAATTTTGTTAAATTTATGTTTTAACATCTGAGCAGTACTTTTTATTTGTTAGTCCAATCCATTAACTACCAAGGTTTTAGATATTATAAAAAACAACATTTTACGTATTGAATTATTTTCAATATCAAAAATACCCTATTTAGGGTAGTAAAAGGTTTTATGAATCGCCTATCTTTGTTCTAGTTATTTAATACAAACTTGGTTTTCACAAACCATTTTTATTTAAAAGAACATATCAAAATTTGAATAAACAGGCATCTTAAAAATGTCTATTTACATCCCATGGACTGCAATAACCGATTTTACAAGCCAAAAGCTTTTGAACCATTTTCATTTCTGATTGCTTCAATAAAAACAAAAGCTTTTTTTCCTAATTTTCCATTGCGGTTTAGTTATTCGTGTAGTGTTATACCTGGTTATGATTAACCATGTGTCTAACTCGTATTTGTAACGTTTATTTTGTCTCCTCCCTTCATTGCGGAGTGGTCGGAATTGTTTGAACTATAAACAGAGCTATTAACAAATTATAATCTCATGAAAAAAACGAATACTTATTATTCGCACAAAACGTCGTCTTCTAAATGGTCGAAATTACCCCAAATTTTGTCCGTTCTTTTCAATGGATTCAACGTTTTTCCTTCTGTTTTATTAATTCCAATTTCATCAAATACTAAAAGGAATTCAAAAAGGCAACTGCCCTTCTGAATCCCAACCAATAATTAAATTTAATCAATTGAACCTACAAGCAAAGTATGTTTGTAGCAGTTCTATCTGAATTATAAAAAAGTTATTTTTCAAAGCCAAAATATATTCATCGCATAACCAATTGTTAATCCTTTATTTTAAGAGATACCTTATATTTTGCTTTGCTAACTTGGCTTGTTGTGCCACTTTCTGGCACAACCCGCCAACGTTGCTCCATCAAAAGAGTAACAAAAACAGCATTTTTCAGTATGCTTTATCATATGCAATATGGTATGATAAGTGCATAACTTAAATACGGACTTTATCACACTATAAGGTTTACTTATAGAAATAAAGTCCCTCAGAACAGAACAGTAAATTAGTTTTAAAAAGTTAGGTGTTAATACCAGAACAGGATACTTATGTACCCTTTTGTTAACATCCCAAATTCCAAGGACAGATGTATAAAATCTTTACTTTCCTAGCGGTGTTAGGTTGTATGCTTTGCGCGAACACCGCAAACGCTCAAACCTCATTCTCCGTAACTCCATCAGAAGATCAGGCTGACATTATGGTAGGTGATACCGTCACCGTTCACGTAACAGTGACCGACTTTACCGACATTGCAACCTATCAATTCTCAATCAATTGGACCACTTCTGAATTGTCTTATCTATCCATCCACAGCCTAGGTTTACCCAACCTTAGTCTTGGTGACTTTGGCCCTAACGCCGGAGCTGGATTCATAACCACTTCATGGTCTGCTCCTGGAGCAACCGAGTACACCTCTCCAGACACCTGTATTTTTGCAGTTGACTTTATTGTTGAGAGTACAGCAGGTATTACCGGCGATATCCTAATTACGAGTAACCCAACTACAATTGAAGTCGTCGGACTTAATAACATGGGCCAATTGGATGATATCACCTCAACAGTGACATTTGTCAATGGAACTGCTACCGTCGCACCGCCTTCAACTGGGCAATGTGATTTTGGTGGTGGATTCGGACAATCACTTGATAGCGCTGATGTACAAACTGGAAATCAGGTTTGTCTCACCGTCTACGCCTGTGGTTTTGACGATATTGTAAGTGCGCAATATTCCATCAATTGGGATCCTGCTGATTTGCAATTCAGTTCTACCACTAACTATAATCTACAAAACTTGGATGCCTCTGCATTCAATTTCAATAATGCACAAGGCTGGATGACCTTCTCTTGGCTCGATTCACTCGGAGCAGGTACTACCGTTCCTGACCTGACACCTATATATGATGTTTGCTTCACAGCAATCGGTTCAGGTGGAACAGTTGATACGGTTTCATTTTCCAGCTTCCCTTCAAATATAGAAATTACCGATCTAGGATCAATGGGTAGTCCAATTCCATTTAATAGTACACCCGGTTTGGTGAACATTACTGGAAATGCGGGTAGCGCAGTAACTGTTTCTGGTTCTTGCGAAACAGCTGGAGAAAATGATGAGGTTTGTATTCAAATGACCACTCAGAATTTTGATTCCATTGTCGGAATGCAATACACCATGCACTGGGATCCTAGTGTTTTAGAGTTTTCTTCTGTTGGCAACCTAGCCTACTTTCTTGGAATGGGTGATATTAATGTGATCAACGATTCAACAGCAATCTTCCAATTCAATGACTTTGGATTTGTTCCACATAGTTTAATGAATGGCGATACGCTTTACGCAATGTGCTTTAATGTTATCGGTAGTATTGGCGAAACTGGAACATTCACTATTGATGGCTCACCCATCACAGAAGAAGCAACTCAAATTGTGAATGGAAACGATGAAGTTGTGCCATTAATAACACAAACATGTAACGTTGAAATCGTTGGATTCAGTAATGATCTAAATATCTTCGCATCGACAGTTGATGCTTGCCCTGAATCTCCAGACGATACCGTTTACGTAACGTATACAACTACTGGCTTCATTTCTGTTGCTAGTATGCAATTCGATTTGACTTACGATGTCAACATGCTCGACTTTATTGGTAGTACCAATATCAATCCTGGTCTACCCGGTAACCACCAATTTATTTCACAAGCAAACGGTGATTTGCGTTATTCTTGGTTTGAACCAAACACTAATGCATTGAACTTGATGGATAATGATACGATGTTCCAACTTTGTTTTAAAGTAATTGGAGATGACGGTCAAAGCACAACTTTCTCCTATGATTACGGAGGAGTTATCGAGATAACAGACGGTTCTAACTTAATAACAGCTTACACACTTCATGATGGTGCTGTAAATATTACGAATTCAGCTTGTCCAATGCCTGTTGGTCCAGAGATAACAGGATCTGTTATTACAGATGTAGATTGTAATGGAGGTACCACAGGAGCAATTGACATAACAGTTGAAAATGGAATGCCAGGCTATACTTATGCTTGGATGCCGAATGGCGAAACAACGGAAGACCTTACTGGCCTTGCTGCTGGTACCTATACGGTTGTCGTTACAGATATGGCTTCAATATCTACAACAGAAACTTTTACTGTTGGAGAACCAACTGCACTTACTGCTACAACCACTCAATCAGAAATCTCATGTAATGGATTGATGGACGGTGGAGCGACAGTGAGTCCTGCAGGCGGATCACCAACTTATACTTATCTCTGGGACAATGGAGAAACTACCGCTACGGTTACAAACCTTGGCGCTGGTGAATCTTGCGTAACCGTTACCGACGATTCTTTATGTACTGTTGTGACTTGTGTAACCATTACACAACCTACCGCAGTTACAGCCACTTTATCTTCAACAGATTCAAACTGTGGCTCACCAACAGGTACCGTAACAGCAACACCAGCTGGTGGTTCTGGAGCTGGATATACTTATCTCTGGGATACCGGAGCAATGACTCAATCACTTGCTGGAGTGAGCTCAGGTAATTACTGTGTTACAATTACAGATGGCGATGGTTGTACTGCAGGTCCTTTCTGCGAAACAGTAGGAACGCTAAGTGGGCCAACTGTTCCAGCACTAACGTCAACAGACGCAACCTGTGCTGGAAGTGCAACTGGTAGCTTAACCGCAGCACCTACAGGAGGAACACCTCCTTATAACTATGCTTGGAGTACTGGAGGTACCAATGCAACAGAAAATAATCTTTTACCAGGAATGCATACCGTTACCGTAACAGACGCAGCAGGATGTGATGCCGTAGAGAATGGTACAGTAGGAGCTGGTGACGGAATTTCAACAGACTTTATAGTAACTGACGCAAGTTGTGCTGATAATCCTTCAGGGATTGTAACGGCGCAGCCAGCAGATGGATCAGGAACATATACTTACCTATGGGCTCCAGGAGGTGCAACCTCTCAAGGCATTAGTGGTTTGGTTCCTGGTGCTTATACCGTTACCGTAACAGATGGTGTATCTGGTTGTACCGTTGTAGAAACGGCTACAGTTGGTGCAGGTCCTGGTTCTGATGTAACGACTTCTTCAACAGACGTAAGTTGCCCAGGTCTTTCAGATGGTACAGCAACTGCAACGCCAGTTTCTGGAGCAGGTGATTATACATTCCTTTGGTTTCCAACAGGAAGCACAGACCAAACCATCTCAACGCTTCCAGCTGGTAATTATACCGTAACAATGACAGATGCCGCAGGATGTACAGATGTTTCAACGACTACAGTAGGTACGCCTTCTGCAGTTGTTGCAGATGCCTATGTTGACAGCGGATACAATGGAGAAGATATTAGTTGTAATGGTGCATCGGATGGTATCGTCGAAGCAACAGGTGATGGAGGTAACCCAGGTTATACTTATGCTTGGTCTACCGGTGATATGACACAACAAGTTACTGGTTTGCCACAAGGCAATTACACGGTAACAGTTACAGATAGCAACGGATGTACCGATACAGACGATGTGTTTTTAGATGATCCAGAACCCATCTCACTATCAGCGGTAGTAACGGATGAAGACTCGGGGAATGATGGTGCGATTAACCTTTCTGACTCAGGAGGAACGGGTGGATTTTCATACACTTGGTCTGCTAATGCAGGAGGCGCAACAACACAAGATTTATCTGGCTTAGCTGCTGGGGAATACTGCGTAACCGTTACAGATGGAAACAACTGTGAAGAAATAGGTTGTTACACCGTTAACCCGCCAAACGCATTGGATATAACGTTATTAGGAACGACACCAGAATCTTGCTTTAATGAAGCAGATGGTACAATAAATATTACCAGTACTGGAACAGCACCATTCACTTATGTTTGGAGTCCAGTATTACCAGATACAAATAACCCAACAACTGCCAGTCAAGGAACATACTCTGTGACGGTTACAGATAATGTTGGTATTACTGGTGTTGAATCTGGAATTTTGGTTGGTGGACCAACCGAAGCGATCAACATCACTACGCAATCAACAACAGATGTTTCTTGTAATGGTGGTGCTGATGCCTGTATCACAGTTGATGTGTCTGGCGGAAACGGAGCACCTTATACCGTTGATTGGGGCGCTGCTGGAATGGGAACAAATATTTGTGGTTTGAGTGTGGGTGCCTACACACCAACGGTAACAGATAGTAATGGCTGTACTGCAGTCGGAACGCTAACTGCAATTGATCAACCTGATGCAATAGTTGTAACCATTGATCAGGTAGTAATGCCAAGTTGTGGTACTGGCTCAGATGGAGAAGTACATATTTCAGCTGTAGGTGGTACAGGTGCATACACTGTTGCTTGGCAAGTTGATAATGTTCCTGTTGCAGGAAACACAACAATGAGCTTAACTGGTTTGGATGGTGGTACCGTTACTGGTACCGTGACAGATGCCAATGGATGTGTGGTACCTTTCGGTCCAATTACATTAGTTCAAGAAGGATCACCAACAATAACAATTGACGCAATTAATCAACCAACTTGTTCTGATGATACCGGTTCTATTCTGGTAACAGTAGCAGGTGGATTGATGCCATATACATATGTTTGGACAGATATTAACTCAGCAAATATTTCAGGTCAGGAAGACTTATTGGATATAGGACCTGGTTCATATATTTTGACAGTAGAAGATGCCAACGATTGTATTGCGATGACAGATGTAATCGTAATCGTTGCGCCAGATCCTGTGGCTGTTTCAGTAGATGTCATTATGCCTGCTTCTTCAGATAATGATGATGGTTCAATCACAATGAATCCACCATCAGGAGGAACTGCACCATATACTTACGAATGGACAAACTCTGCTGGAACTTTCATTGATAATACCTTAGATATCTCTGGTTTAGCAATGGACGTGTATACACTTGTTGTAACAGATATTAATGGATGTACTACATCAATCACAGCAGTAGTAGAAGGTTCATTTACAATACCTCCTTCACAAGTTGTGGTTACAAACGTAACTTGCGCAGGTGGAGATGATGGAGCAATTGATATTTCTATCTTCGGTGGAACAGCTCCTTATACTTTCTTCTGGGACAATGGAGAAATTACAGAAGACCTTGCCAACCTAACTGCTGGTGAGTACTGCGTAACAGTAACGGATGCAACAGGATTGTTAGCATTTGGATGTTGGACCGTAACTGCTCCAGGTCAAATGACGATTCAAACGGTAGATGTAACGCATGAAACTGGTAACGGTTGTAATGGTTCTATCGACATAACTGTAGATGGAGGTACGCCACCATATACTTATACTTGGAGTAATGGTGATGATAATCAAAACCCAGTAGACCTATGTAAAGGTGCTTACTTTGTAACCGTTGTAGATGCTAACGGTTGTATCATCGTTTCCAATCAAATGGATGTATTCCCACCACCAATGACCATTGAAGATCCAATTATCGTCAATGAAATTTGTGCAGGTGACTGTACTGGAAGTATTAACCTAACCGTCTTCGGTGGTTGTGCGCCATATGATTTTGAGTTGACTAACAATACAACAGGAGCTATGACTACTGCTACTGATCTAGATGGTATCAATGAAACACTAGGTGATTTATGTCCTAGTTCTTATAGCTTGGTTGTTGTAGATGCTGATCCTTCGGTTAATACACCTGCTTTGGCTTATTCATTTACGATACTGGCAGGTGACGTTATTGTTGTTGAATTAGAAACTGACATTGACGATAATACAGGTGGTCCCAACTGTAATGGTGCGATTAATATTATGGTGTCAGGAGGTTCTGGGAATTATGATTACGAATGGTCAAATACATTTTCTGGACCTGATCCAACAAATCTTTGTAGTGATGGTAGTCCGTACAGTGTAACAGTTACGGATAATGCAACTGGTTGTATTGGAGTTCTTGAAAACCTAATAGTAAATGATGCACCTTTTGTGTCTGAATCTAATGTGACAAATATCACTTGTGTGGGAGACGAAAATGGAGCTATTGATATTGAAGTTGAATTTGGAGTTCCAGGTTATACATATATCTGGAATACAGGAGAGTCGACACAGGACTTGACAAATAAACCAGCAGGTATGTATACTGTTACAGTGACTGACGCTGTAGGTACAACATCAGTGTTTAGTTATAATATTAGTGAGCCATCACAAGCATTGTCAGTATCGGAAGATACTATTATTCATCCTACAGGAACTATTCCTAATGGTTCGATCAATATTAATGTAAGCGGAGGTTGGGGTAATTATACTTACGAATGGAGTAATGGAGCAACAAGTATGGATTTAGGGGGACTAGCAGGTGACGTTTGTTATACTGTAACTGTTACAGATGGTGGTGGCTGTGAAGCTATTATTGGTGGACTTTGCACAGAAGCAATTGTTCTAGAAGACAATGCTGAAATAACAGATATTAGTTGTAATGGAATGGCAGATGCATTCATCTGTTCTATGATTGATGGTGGTGAAGTTGGTACTTATACTTACTTATGGAGTAATGGTGAAACGGAAGATTGTATCTACGAGATTGGACCAGGTACATATACTTTAACGGTCACTGATGCGAATGGATTAACCAACGAGTTTTTATACAATATCACAGAGCCAGATTCACTACAAGTATCTTTCACAACGGAACCATCAACCGCTACAGCAACAGCTATCGGAGGTACTGCGCCTTACAACTATACTTGGAATACCAATCCTCAAACTGAAGGACCAACAATTCCTGATCAAGCAACAGGTACTTATGCAGTAGTTGTTACAGATGCAAACGGTTGTACAACTCTTGCCGATGTTGATGTTACAGATCCAACAGGTGGCGACTGTGATGAAGTGCGAACGATTCTTTCACCAAATGGTGATGGTAGAAACGATAATTTCCTAATCCTTTGTGCAAGAGTTAGCGACGTAAACTTAGAAGTTTTCAACAGATGGGGACAACTAGTTTATGAAGCAACGAACTATGATAATAGCTG
>CALGLS010000309.1 GCA_937959375.1 uncultured Saprospiraceae bacterium | reverse complement strand
TTTAACTCAGCTCACCGATTCAGAAGCGCATTGCGCTGGGACTCGGTGAGCTTTACGTTTCGCTACGCTGCTTTTTCGATGTATCGGCTTACGCTTAATATCATTCCGAAAGCGATACAGGTAAACATAATTGATGTTCCTCCCATACTTAGTAGTGGTAAGGTCAATCCTGTTACTGGTACTAAGTCTACCGCTACGGCCATATTTGCTAGGGCTTGTCCAACTAATAAAAGTCCTAGTCCCATTACCAACATGGCGCCGAATGCTTTTGGTGCTCGCGTTACCACTCCTACACATCTGAAGAAAAGCAACACGTATAAACTCAAGATTACAAAAGCTCCTACCAAACCGTATTCTTCACAAATGATAGAGAATACAAAATCTGAGTATGGTGCTGGAAGATAATTTCGCATAACGCTATTACCTGGTCCTGCTCCAAATATTTCTCCGTCGGCTATTGCTATTTTTGAATGCGTGATCTGATAACTTCCTTCAGCTAAGGGATCTGCAAATTCTTTTAACCGCTGAATCCAAGTTGCCGATCTAACTATTCCAGGATATACTTCTCCGAGAATGATTAGGAAGGCAAAAACAACGATTCCTAAAAACAATAACAGCAAAATATATTTCAACGCTACTCTTCCCAAAAACATCATTCCGATTGTTACAAAAAACAATAACATGGCTGATGATAAATCTGATGGTGCGATCAAACCACATATAATTAGTATCGGTACAATGATCGGCAAAAATGCAGATTGAAAATCTTTGATGTATTCTTGCTTTGCGGAAATAGCGCGTGCAACATAGATGATCAAAACGAGTTTTGCAAACTCAGATGTTTGAAACGTTAAGCCTATAAAAGGTACTTCTACCCATCTTTTTGCTTCATTTACTTCAACACCAAATCCTATGGTATACACCAACAGCGGGATACAAATAATCAGCAAGATTGGTGATATTCGCATGTACTGCCTATAGTGTAAGGTGTAACAGATGTATGTCAAAAACAGTCCACCTCCCAAAAACACTAAATGCTTAAACAAGGCCGCTTCCATGTTTCCTCCATACTTTTGGTAGGCATACAATCCGGTTGCGCTATACACCGCCAACAATGAAAATATCGATAGCAGTATCAACACCGTCCAAATGGTTCGATCTCCTCTGAGTCCTGCGTATATTTTATTTCCTATTGACATATTTTTTTTTAAAATTTGACGGAACTCCGAAGACCGAAGTCTGGAGTTTCCTTCTAACGTATTTTTTGATTTTCCACTCTCCTCTTTTCTAATTAATCAGCAATTGAACGGTTTCTCTAAATTGATCGCCTCTTTCCTTATAGTTCTTAAATAAATCAAAACTCGAACAAGCTGGTGACAATAAAACTACATCACCTTTTTCAGCAAACTCTATTGACATCTTTACGGCTTCTAAGACATTTTGTGTCTCCATTATCTTATTTATTGTTTCTTGAAAAGCAGCAAATAGTTTTGTGTTATCAGCTCCGAGACAAACAATAGCTTTTACTTTTTCTTTTACCAATGGTTGAATAAGGCTGTAATCGTTTCCTTTATCTATTCCACCTACAATCCAAACGATTGGTTTCACCATAGCCAATAGTGCATAATAAACTGCATCTACATTGGTTGCTTTGCTGTCGTTAATAAATTCAATTCCGTTAATATTTGCAACGACCTCCAATCGATGTGGATCATTCTGAAAAGTCGCTAATGCTTTTTGTATCAACTTTGGAGCTACTCCTACTTTTAGAGCAGCCGTGATGGCACAAGTTGCGTTGAAATAATTGTGTGGTCCCTTCAGGCTAGATTTTGACATTTTGAATGTATGTCCCTCCACTTCAATTTTTTCGGTTTCAAAGAACGCATGTTGTCGAACAGGTACAGTATCCATTTTGATTCTGCGACCAGACATGGATTGGTTAATGTTTACATCCGAAATATTGTATATAAACAAGTCACCAGCTTGCTGATTCATCATAATTCTGAATTTCGACTGAATGTAATTACTCAATTTGTAATCGTAACGATCCATGTGATCTGGCGTGATATTTAGCAGTATTGCGATATCAGGTCGAAACGCTTGAATGTTATCCAGTTGAAAGCTGCTTAATTCTAAGACGTAAAATGCATGATGCTTTCGTTGGGCGAGTAAGCGGGCGAAACTAAAACCAATGTTTCCTCCTAATCCGACATCAATGCCTGCTGCTTTGAGCAAGTGGTAAGTTAGGTTAGTGGTTGTTGTTTTCCCATTACTGCCAGTAATCGCGATGATTTTGGCCTTAGTATATTTTGCAGCAAATTCAATTTCGGAGATGATATTGATTCCACGTTTCAGGCTTTCCTGAATCACCGGTACCTTATCTGATATCCCCGGACTTTTAATAATGAGATCCGCGTCAAATATTTTTTCTTCAGTATGTTTGCCTTCTTCGAAAGCAATTTTATTAGCGTTTAGTTCCTTTTTAAAGTCTTTTCCTATTTGTCCAAAGTCAGAAACAAATATTTCATAGTCATTCTTTTGAGCTAAGAGCGCTGCTCCTACTCCACTTTCTCCTGCTCCTAATATGACTACTTTCATCGATTTCATAAATGCCTTTGTTCATTTAAGTATTCAAGAAATAACTTTAGAAGTTCAACTAATTGATTATTCTGTCTTTTCTTTTCCTCAGCAATCCTTTATGATTGAGAATTAAAGTGTGTGTTTTTGTTTTTGTCTTTTGATTTAGCCCCTTTGAGTTTAAATCGTTTAGTTTGCGCTGTAACTTTACAGCTTCTCTTGGTTTGTTTTCTCTTTGCATGTTCCCGTTTTTAGGTCTCTTTTTTGACTTTAAGTCAAAATCAAAAAAGAACTGTTCAAAGTTTGTTTTGATTTCTACTACCTAATTTTCTTGGGGTTGTTTTAGTTTGACACAAAAAATAAATCCGTCACCCTACTTTCAAATTACATCCTACTGACTTCGGACTTATTTTTTGTTGTCACTTAACTTAATTTTACTTAAAACTTAATACTCTATCTTTTATTCACTATCTAATTTTCAATGTAATTACTGTTAGTACTGCTAATAGAATTCCCACAATCCAAAACCGACTAACTATTTTTGACTCGTGCATTCCCTTCTTCTGATAATGGTGGTGCAGTGGTGACATTAAAAATATTCGTCGACCTTCGCCGTACTTTTTCTTTGTATATTTAAAGTAGCCAACTTGTAGCATCACGGATAAATTTTCCGCAAGGAAGATCCCACAAAGTATTGGTATCAATAATTCTTTTCTTAGCAAAATAGCCATGGCAGCGATGATGGCTCCGATGGTTAAACTTCCTGTATCTCCCATAAAGATTTGCGCGGGAAATGAATTGTACCAAAGAAAACCAATACATGCTCCTAGGAAACAGGCCGAAAAAATGACCAGCTCTTCTGTTCCCGGCAGGTACAAAATATCAAGGTAATTAGCTGTTACCGAGTTACTTGACACGTATGCAAGTACTCCTAAGGTCGCACCAATTATTGCACTTACTCCTGTGGCTAATCCGTCTATTCCATCCGTCAAATTAGCCGCGTTGGAAACATTAACTACTACAATGATTACAAAAGGAATAAAAATAATTCCTACCATACTCTTTGCATTTCCTTTTAGAAAAGGCAATAATTTGGAGTAGTCCCAAAACTTGTCTTTTATAAAAGGAACATTGGTTAAGGTTGTTTTTACATCTACAACGGTCTTAGGCTCTCCATTCACTGTTGACTGAAATTGATGAACGATCTCATTTGTATAACCAAGATCTTTCGCCTCAGCATAATCTAAGCGCACCACTACCTCTTGACTCATCAACATAGTTGCTCCCACTAACAAACCGAGTACTACTTGTCCTAGAATTTTGAACTTTCCACTCAACCCTTTTTTGTCTTTTTTAAACACCTTGATATAGTCATCAATAAAACCGATGATGCCCATCCAAGTTGTTGACAACAACATCAACAAGATGTATACATTATCAAGTTTAGCGACTAAAAGGCAAGGAATAATGATCGCCATTATTATGATCACACCTCCCATTGTAGGTGTACCTTCTTTTTCTTTCTGACCAGCTAAGCCGAGGTCTCTTACGGTTTCACCGACTTGCAATTTTTGCAAGAATTTAATGATCCGTCCACCAAATAACATTGAAATAATCAAGGAGAGAATGATAGCTAACGCAGCCCTAAAGGTTAGGTACTCAAATAGGCGCCATGTTGACTGCCCGTCTTCTGTGAATAGTTTAGAAATCCAGTAGAGCATTTGTTAGTATAGCTGTTTTCTCAATTTGACCATTTTATTTTTTGGTCTTGTTTAAATTTGGATCTCTTTTAGAAATCCCGTTTTTGCTGATAGTCTCGCTTATTTCATTTGCATAACGCAAAAAAAACAAGCATTTATATTTTAAATTCTCAAAAAGTACAGCAGAAGCAGAAAAAGAATCTGCTTGCTGCTGCCTAGTGAATCTGAGAATGATAATAGTTAAATAGTGGCAATTAGAGTTGCAATTTCAGTTTCAATTGCTCGTCTATTGCGTTAAAGGGAGACCTTTGTCTTCCACTTTTTTTTCATTTCATCTCTTCTTTCAAAACTGCTTTGTCATCAAAGTCATGTCGAACACCGTTTATTTCTTGGTATTTTTCGTGACCTTTTCCTGCTACTAATATGATGTCACCTTTGGACGCCATTTGGCAGGCTGTTCGTATAGCTTGCAATCGATTCGTAATTGAAAGCACTTTTCTTTTTGCGGAAGCTGGAATACCTTCTTCCATTTCTTTTATAATTGTTTCGGGGTCTTCCGTTCGCGGATTATCCGAAGTAAGAATGACTTGGTCGCTGTATTTGCAAGCGATGGCAGCCATTACTGGTCTTTTTGTTTTGTCTCGATCTCCGCCGCAACCCACTACTGTAATTACTTTTTCTTTTCGAGTGCGTAAGTGATCGATGGTTGACAACACTTTTTCGAGTGCATCAGGCGTATGTGCATAATCTACGATTGCAGTAATTCCACTTTCCGGATCTTGTAAGTAATCGAAGCGGCCTTCTGCCGTTTCCAAATTGCTAATAAGCGGAAGCATTTCATTTTCGTTTGCGCCAAGCAAAGAAGCAACTGCGTATGCACATAACAAATTATAGGCGTTGAACTCTCCGATGAGTCGACTGAACAACTCTGTATCGTTTAAGTATAGGTGTAAGCCCATTAAATTGTTTTCAAGAATTCTTGCTTTGTAATCAGCCAAGTTTCGAAGCGCATAAGTTTTGATATGAGCGTTGGTATTTTGTACCATTACTCTACCATTTTTGTCATCGATGTTAACTAAAGCAAAACTCTCTTTTGGCAAATTGTCAAAGAACCCTTTTTTCGCGTTTAGATAATCTTTGAACGTTTTGTGATAATCTAAATGGTCGTGTGTTAAATTTGTAAAAACACCACCTACGAAATGTACACCTGCGATTCGATGCTGACTAACTGCGTGTGAGCTTACTTCCATAAAAGCGTATTCACATCCCTCTTCTACCATCTCTTCAATCAATGCATTTAATGCCACCGCATCTGGTGTGGTAAATTTTGCTGACAATACTTTTTTGCCAATCTTATTTTCTACAGTGGAAATTAATCCAACTTTGAATCCTAATTCGGTAAACAACTTGTACAGCAATGTGGCTGTTGTTGTTTTTCCATTTGTGCCCGTGATACCTATCAGATTTAATTTCTTCGATGGGAAGTCGTAGAATGCGCTAGCTAAAAGCCCGAGAGCTTCGGCGCTGTCATCGACCTGAATGAAGGTGACCGTTTGGTCTAGTATTTCTGGTAGCGTTTCACAAACAATTGTTGTCGCGCCTTTCTCAATAGCTGATTCGATAAATCGGTGGCCATCGGATTGGATTCCTTTCACTGCAACAAATAAACTGTCTTTTTCGACTTGTCGTGAATCAAAAATAATATTTTTGATACTACGTTCTAGGTTGCCTTGAGTGGATCGCGTTTTTAGTTTTGCGAGTATGTTTTTAAGCGACTGCAAATGTCTTTCAAATTTTGATGGTAGATAAGAGTCGGAAGACCGAAGACGGAAGACCGAATTTTTCTACTAACGCAAAACAACTTAATTATAATTTTACGTAAGTGATCATTTCTGTCTTCCACCGTCTATCTTTAAAATCTTAATCGCTCATCTTTCAATAGTGTTAAAAAAATAGTGTTCATAGTGTGAGGTTTCTCGACTTCGCTCGAAATGACAACATAACTTTCATTTTTTTGCGTTATCTTTTTTATAGTGTTTCGTGTGAGGGGTTACCTCATTTTAGTTGGAAGTGGGAAGTTGGAGGTTGGAAGTTTCCCGTTAACGTAGCTGCGCGAAATTTGCGAATTTACATTAATGAATAACTTCCAACTTCCCTCTCCTAACCTCTAACTCGTTTTATAGTGTTTCAATGTGAACTGGAAGACTTGCGTCTTTCTGTCAATTATAGTGTATAGTGTTTTGGTACTGTTGTACCTAGTGTGAGGAGTTACCTCGTTGAAGTTGGAAGTGGGGAGATGGAAGTGGGAAGATCACTCGATCGCGGAAATCCGCATGTGATGACAAGTTCCAAATCCATCTCTCTACTTTCCTTTTTTATAGTGTTTCAATCGTGTCCGTAAGACTTGCGTCTTTCTTTTTTATAGTGTTTCAATTTTATTTCAATGTCAATTTGATCGTTTGTCCTTGCACTTTAGTTCCAGCTTTTATGGATTGCAGTTTTACTTTTCCTGCGCCATTGACGACCACTTCGAGGCCCAAGTTTTCTAAAATATAAAGCGCGTCTCTCAGTCCCATTCCAACTACGCTTGGCACCACTTCTTCAGAAATACTTCGTTTAAAAACGTTGAGTGTATCTGACTCTGATTTTAAAATCGCCCAGTCTGTATCTGTGTGTACATCATAAGGCAGATTTAGATAATCCATTGCTTGCATTAAATCTGCTTTGTTACCGACACTGTAAGTTGGCAATTGCTTGCTTACTAGTTTTGGTTTTGGTCTTTCGTTTAATGCTCGGTGCAATTCTATTTTTTGCGCAAAGCATTTATCTGCAATTTCTCTAAATATTGGTCCAGCAACTTCACCACCGTAGAATCCATTTTGTGTTGGATTTCTAACCACGACTACGCAAGAGTAAATTGGATCATGAGCTGGAAAGTATCCGGCAAAAGATGCTGAGTGTTTTACATCTTTTCTGCTTCCGCCAAATTTTCGGTAATCAATTTGGGCGGTACCCGTTTTACCTGCAAATTTGTATTTCGAAGTTTTTAGTTTATAAGCTGTTCCATTTTCGACAACCGATTCTAACAATATTTTTGCTTTTCTAATTGTTTCTGGAGAAGCTATTTGTCGGGCAGTTACTGTTGGTTTAAATTTTTGTACCGGATGTCCAAAGTGTTGTATTTCTGAAACCAAATAAGGCTTCATCATTTGACCGTCGTTTGCTACTGCATTGAAGAAGTTAAGCAACTGAAGCGGTGTCAATTCTACTTCATAACCAATTGACATCCAAGGCAATGTGATACCACTCCATTTATCATCCGGGTTGTATGCTTCTTTTACATAAGGACTTGCTTCACCATCAATTTCGATATTTACCGGAAGGTGTAACTTCATATCTTTTAGGCGTTTGATAAATTTTCGGGCTTGACCTTTATCGTCATCACCGTAATATTTATTTACTAAGCCTGCGATACCTACGTTGGATGAAATTTCAAATGCTCGTCGGACAGTGGTTGTATCCATCGTTAGACTTTCTTTTGACGCATCTAACATTTCTTCTTCGTAGAACTTCATTTTTCCTTTGTTGATCACTACAGAATCATATAAGTCAACGTGTCCATCTTCTAAGAGTGCCATAATAGCAGCCAACTTAAACGTTGAACCAGGTTCGTATTTAGAACCGATGGCATAGTTGTAAACTTCGAAGTAACCGTCTTCCGTTTTACCAAGATTAGCGATGGCTTTGATTGCTCCTGTTTTCACTTCCATTAAAATAGCCGTTCCGCTTTCAGCTTGATGGTGATTCATACCACGCAACAAAGCTTCGTGTGCAGCACTCTGCAAATTGATGTCGAAAGTGGTGACAATATCGTCTCCTTTTTGAGGTTCGATTTCTGTCAGGTCATTTAGTGGAATCCAAGTATTGTTTGGTGCGCGAAACATATATCGCTTACCTTCTTCGCCTGTCAAGTGTTCATCAAAACGAGCTTCTAAACCGAAAGGATTGTCTACCCCTTTCACTCTACCGATGGTACGTCGCGCCAATCTTTTAAAAGGTCTTGATCGTTTAGGTTTGGTTTCTACTTTAAAACCTCCGCGATATTGTCCTTTATTAAAAAGAGGGAATTTACTAATCATTTCTTTTTCCAAGTAGGAAGCAGATCGTTTGATTAATAAGTTCCGATGCCCCGCTTCTCTGTTTTGCAACAGGTGATCTCTCATACCACCAACGGTATAAGCTTTATCTACAAAGTTGGCTAAGCAGTACGAAAGAGAATCGAGATTATCATAAAAATCGTCTTCTTTCATTCCTGTAGAATTAAGATCAAATCGTATTTCAAAGAACGGAAGTGAAGTTGCCAGCAAGCTGCCATCTTCGGTTAATATATTTCCTCGCTCTGCCTCTACAGACTTGTGAGCGACGTATAAATTTTTTCCTTTGTCACGCCATGTTTCACCATCAGTGATAGTGATCTTCAGTGCTTTCACGAAAATAACAAGTGCGATGAGCACTATTAAGAAGAGTACCATATATACTCTTCGCAAAACTTCGTTTCTAATATCTACTGCCACTTTACTGTATCTTATTTTTAGAAACGATGATTTTTTTAGGTTTGCCGTTTATGGGTTTTAAGCCAATAGGCTCCACTGCTTTTACAACCTCTGTTTGCATGGTGCTAAACATTAAGTTTGCTTTGATGGACATATATTCCCAGCGAAGTTCTTTTACGTCGCTTTGTAATTTTTGAATTTGTCGCACTTTCTTTTCAGAATAGTGTGCGTTTGCGATATAGGCAATCAACAAAAAACCAATGAACAATACAAAAGGAAAATTCTTAAGTACGAGTTCGGCACTAATGTTACCTACTTCCAAGTATTCCTTTAATGATTTTGTTTTCTTTGCCATTCTCTTTGATTCGAGATGGTGATGAGAGATTTGGGGGTCCGCATCTCGCATCACTAACACTCGTTATTAAACCTTATATTTTTGATACAAAAAATGAATTTAGACATCTTACATTCAAGGAATTAGCTTATATCGCATTTCCTTCTTCGTTTTGCTTTAGCTAAAATCTTATAAACGTCTAAGTTGATTTTTTGGAATTCTATTCAACTTCTAATTTCGTTTTAGTCATCCTTATTTCTGATTCCGATTCGCATCTTTGCGCTACGCGCTCTTGGATTTATTTTTATTTCTTCCTCTGTTGGAAGAATTGTTTTTTTAGTGACGGCTTTAAAAGGTTTGTTGATGTTTCCGTAAAAATCTTTTTCAACTTCACCTTCTGCATTTCCCGCTCTAAAAAAGTTTTTAATCATCCGATCCTCTAGGGAGTGATAAGAAATCACAACTAATCTACCTCCTGGTTTGAGCACTTCGAGACATCCTTTCATGAAGTCTTCTAGAGCTCCCATCTCATCGTTTACCTCAATGCGCAGTGCTTGAAAAACCTGAGCTAGGTAACGATTTCGATTGCCACGAACCAAAGGGTTCATGATGAGCAAAAAATCTGCGGTTGTTTGAATGGGCTTTTTCGCTCGTTCAGCCACAATAGTTTGGGCCAAGGTCTTAGCGTTACGGACTTCGCCGTATTTGCTTAGTATTAGTTGAATTTTTTCTGCGCTGTAAGAGTTCAATAAATCAGCGGCAGTAAAATCAGAATCTTGGTTCATTCTCATATCCAACATGGCGTCATATCGGAAAGAAAAACCTCGATCTGCCTGGTTGATTTGATGAGAAGAAACGCCTAAGTCAGCTAGGATTCCATCTACTTGATCTACACTATGCAGTCTCAACACACGTCGCAAGTACCTGAAGTTGTAATTTAGAAAT
>CALGLS010000308.1 GCA_937959375.1 uncultured Saprospiraceae bacterium | reverse complement strand
TATTGGTTTGCTTTCTTCTAGATTGACTTTAGAAGCTCCGATTATAAAAGACAAAGCCTCTATTTTAATTTCTGGTAGACGTACTTATATTGATCAGGTTTTCAAAACTGTAGGTGTCAAACTCCCCTATTACTTCTATGATTTGAATGCAAAATTAAATTATAAAATTTCGGATACCGATCGTATTTTTCTCAGTAGTTATTTTGGTGATGATGTTTTGTCTTTTGATGAAACAGATATTAACGATGAGGACGTAGAAATTGAGGGAGAAGATGAATTGGACTTAAATTTTGGTTTTAAACTTGGCAACTTTACACAGACGTTACGTTGGAACCATATTTATCATCCAAAATTATTTTCAAACTTATCTCTTATTCATACCACTTTTAATTACGACATCAACGGGCGTGTGGGAGATAATTCCGTTTTGGTTTCTTCAGAAATACGTGACCTAGGTGTTAAAATGGATTTTGCCAATTATCGATCCGAGAAAACAAAAATTCGTTTTGGAGCCGACATGACCTTACATCAATTTCGTCCAAATATTCTAAGTGCGAAAGGTAACATTGCTGAATTCATAGATCAAAAAGAAGGTGATAAACTCAAGACATTAGAAATAGCACTTTATGGCAATTACGAATTTCAAGCTTATGAGAAATTAAAATTAAGCACAGGTCTACGACTGTCTAGTTCCGCTGTGAAAAATAAATTTTATGCAAATCCAGAACCTCGCGCTGCCGCTAATTACAAGCTCAACGAAAATCAAAGTTTCAAATTAAGTTACAGCCGAATGAGTCAATACATGCATCGGGTGAGTAGCTCTACCATTGCATTACCTACAGATCTTTGGTATCCCATTTCTGAAAATGTAAAACCTCAATCATCTAATCAGGTAACGCTTGGTTATGTTCAATATTTTGAAAAACCCAATTTATCATTCACCTTAGAAGGTTATTTCAAAACAATGAAAAACCTGATTGAATACAAGGAGGGAAGTAATTTAATTTTGAATGATAACTTCGAAAGTTTGCTTTTACAAGGCACTGGAAAGTCATGGGGTGCTGAAATGTTATTACGTCGTCAGTCAGGTCGTTTCAATGGTTGGCTAGCTTATACCTTATCGTGGAGTAACAGACATTTTGATCAACTCAACGAAGGGAAAACCTTTTATGCAAAATACGATCGTCGTCATAATTTAGCTTTTGTTGGAAATTGGGAAATTACCAAACGACTTACATTTTCTGCAGTTTGGGAGTTTGCATCAGGCGCTCGATTTACGCCACTCCAAGCACAATTCCTTTTCCCTAATGCTTCTTTAACTAGCATTGACTTGATACCAGTGTATTCCAAACGTAATGAATTTAGAATGTCTTCATCGCATCGACTAGATGTGAACCTTGTTATAAAAAATAAGCGTCATAAAAAATTTAAATCGGAATGGCATATTGGTGCTTATAATGCTTACAACCGAGCAACACCATATTCTATCCGCGTCCAACTTGACGAAGAAACAGGTGAATTAAAATATGTGCAACCGGGATTATTTGGATTCATTCCTTCAATCGCTTATAACTTTAGTTTTTAGAGGAATGATTGAGACGGAAGTCCGAAGTTTCCTACAAACGTGAACCTTATATGGTAGGAAGTCAAAAAAACATTTTCAAAATAAAAAAAGACATAATGAAAAATATAACTTATATCGTTTTAGTACTTGGTGTATTTACTTTTTTCAGTTGTAGACCAGAGCCATTAGAAATTGAAATTGATCCAATTGAACCGCAGGTTGTCGTTTTCTCCCAAGTGATTCCAGGACAGGTAATGACGGTATTGTTGACACAAACATTTGATGCACTTGACTTTAGTGAAGACGAGGGCGACTCTTTGGATCAAGGCATTGTGAATGACTTATTATTAAGTGGTGCCAAAATGACCGTAAGTTATCGCGATCAGGTAGATTCGCTTTTCCAATTCACGAATGGATTGTATGCAAGTTTACAAACGCCACAACACAACAATGAAGTTTACACCCTAGACATTAGTATGCCTGATGGCAGACAACTTTCCGCTTCCAGTATTATGCTTCCATTTGTTCCAATTATGGAAATGATTCCAGAGATTGAAAGAACGGATGAAGATACAATCGTATCGATTAATTATAAGTTTGAAGATTTACCAGAAGACAACTGGTACATGATAAATGTGTACACGAATGGGAAGGAACAAAACAGCGGATTGGATCTAAATTCATTTTTCAATAATGGCGGTAATCTTTTGAAGAAAACAGAATTGCTAACCGACATCACATTGGACGGAACAACTTTTGAAGGAAGGATTGAACTTCCAAATGTATCTCCCACTGATTCTATGGTAGTAAGTCTTTCAAATATCAACGAAACCTATTACAACTTTCTAGACTTGCGTAAAAACTCTGAAAACTTTTTCACAGAATTGACTAAAGAACCCATTAGTTTGCCTTCGAATGTGGAAGGTGGATTGGGCTTTTTTAATACGCACTATCCTGATTTACGTTATTTTGATTTGAATGAGCTCTAACGGAGTGGTCATTAAAGTGGCAATTACAGTTTTTCCCGCGGCTATTTTTTTGCTTTAGACGGAAGTCCGAAGACCGAAGTCCGAAGCTCTCTTCTGACGCGAATATTCGATCGCGGGAAACTTCCGTCTTCGGACTAAACAACTTCCTAGTGATCGATAACAAACTCATTCAAGTCGATCACTTCTCCATCTTTCAACACTACAGGGTTCCCGTCCACACGCATATGATGGTGACCATGGTCATTCGAATAAGCGCGCAAGGTATCAGACACTGCCATGTTGGCTCTTCCGTTATGTTCTAGTCGAACGTCAGCTGTTTTGACAGCAAAGCGTTCCGTATCCAGATGTCCATAATCATTGACGGTTGCCTTTAGCGTTTTACCTTTTCCTCTGATTTTCAGTATGGAACGATCTGCTTGCTTCACCACCATGTGATCTACGTTAACTAAAGCGTTGACTTCATATCTGGAACTCGATTTAATGATCATATCCGATTGAGCGAATCCTGAAATATTAACTTCGCCTGTTTTTTCAACATCTACAGATCGTAATTTAGGCATTGTAATTTCGACCGTTGCACGTGGAGTATGGTAATCCATATCAGTTGTGATACTCACCAGATTACCTAATATCGCTACATCTACTTTTTTGGTGTATTGAGATTTTCCATTGATCTTGATGGAGTAATCACCTTCCTTGATATTTACTTTCACCATTCCTTCTACTTGGATATCTTCGTAATCGATAAAACCAAATTCTCTTTCGTCTTGATGTTTTTTTAGATAATC
>CALGLS010000307.1 GCA_937959375.1 uncultured Saprospiraceae bacterium | reverse complement strand
GCGCTAAAGATATCGCCGATACCTTGATCAAAAACGAGTTCTGCAGGTACACGAGAATCGATGCAGCTAAGTACTACAGCGAAAGGATATTGTCCAGTGCTAGTTGCAGATACTTGATCTAAAAGGTTTCTTTGCGCTTTTACGTTTTGAACAAATCGCTTATTACCTTCTACTAACATATCGTACGCGTTTTGAGCGCTTAGAGCCCCTTGGCTTTCTTTTGTCTGTGTTTGCATTTTTTTCTATTTTTTTAATGAAGTGATTTTTATTTTTAAAATTCAAGATGATTTCATTCTTCAAGCCCTATAGTTCTAAGACTTTGGATACCCTTTATTATTATATTCGTCTTTTACATTTTCTTTGACCCAAGTCATACAGTCCTGAAAGTTGTCAAAAATTTGCTCTTCAGGAATAAGGTCAGGAATAATGTCAATTCGTTCGAGCATATATCGAGGTTGTTCAACAACATCAACTAATAATACTTTTATATCCTTGCTTGCCAGGTCAATGAGTACATCTTCCATGGCGTACAAGCCAGATTGATCCATGTATTCCATTCGTCCCATCCGAATTACAGCTGCAGATGCAGTGGCAGGAATTTGACCAGCTAATGCCTGGAAATCGCTCGTTGATCCAAAAAACAAGGGGCCTTTGATATGTTTGATGACCACCTCTTCTTTCAATTGTGTCGGGAAATCACCTTCGTCATCCCAAGCTTTCTCTTCGCTAAGCGGTTTTACGTCAGAGCGTTTCGCCGTAAGGTCTCCCATCTTTTTCATGAACATAAGCGATGCGATGACCAAACCAATACCTACTGCATATACCAAATTCCAAACGGAAGAAAGTACCAGTACGATTAGCATGATAGCAACCTCTGGTCGAGGCATATATGGAATTGCTTTTAAGCCTTTGTAATCCATTACACCAATACCAACAGTAATTAGAATACCAGCCAATACCGCTGCTGGAATTTGAGAGGCAACAGGTCCGAATGCTAACATAATTGTTAATAACATGATACCTGCAATCATTCCTGATAGTCGAGTTTTACCACCCGCATTAATGTTTACAACAGTACGGATGGTTGCACCTGCACCAGGGATACCTCCGAAGATGGAACCAATACTGTTACCAATACCTTGACCTATCAATTCCTTGTTGGGTTTGTGTTTGGTCTTAGTCATGTTGTCGGCCACAACGGAAGTAAGCAGCGAATCAATAGCACCTAACAATGCTAGTGTCAATGCGGTGAAAATATAAGGGGTTATCTCAGCGAAACTAAAGGAGGTAAAAATACCTAAGTTCGGGACTGGAAAACCAAAGGGTATTTTTTCAATTGGGACATAATCAAGGTTGGCACCAAAAGCAATACCTGACATAATAACTAAGGCGACTAGCGTACTTGGTATTTTAGTGGTAATTCGTTTGAAGCCGAAGATGATAATAATAGTACCTAGGGCTAGTATCAGTTCCAGCCAATTAATGTTCTTCAGTGCACGAGGTAATACTTTAAAAGCACCTATTACACCAGAGGCATTTTTACCAGCTAAGTTTTTCGATTCATCTAGAATTTGTGTTGGTGAGATGTCACCGGCTCGTCTAATTGTTTCTTTAAAATCTTCTAACACTAGAATTCCTTCACCTGCTTCTTCTTTCAAAATGTTATCTAGGATAATCTCTTCTGCATGAGGTTTAAATTGGTTGACATATTCCATGTCTTCTTTCGGGTAATAACCAATTGAAGGTAATATTTGCGTTACAAGTATAATTACTCCGATGGCTGTCATGAAACCTGAAACAACCGGGTAAGGAATGTATTTGATATACTTACCTATTCCAATTAGTCCCAGTCCAATTTGCATTAAACCAGAAAGTAAAAATACGGTTAAGATAACAGGAAGTGCCTTAGACATGTCGCCACCAAAGTTGGCCATAATAGCGGCAATAACGACCATACTTACAGCAGTCATAGGAGCTGTTGGTCCCGAAATCTGTGTATCGGTTCCACCAAAAAGGGCGGCGAAGAAACTCACAAAAATGGCTCCGTACAAACCTGCACTTGGACCCAATCCTGAACTTACACCAAAGGCAAGTGCCAATGGTAAGGCGACAATACCTGCGGTAATACCACCAAATAAATCACCTTTGATGTGTTTAAAATTAAAATAATTTTTCATTGCTAATTCTTTAAAAAGTTGTTGCCAAAACTAGACTCAAAGTCTTTAGTTAACTTGGCTCAAATAAAATGCTATGTATGAATATTAAGGCGCTATTTATTTGTTAATAAGTGACTGTAAGGTGCTGACTTATAACAGGTCGATAATTTACTCGGAGTTACCAAGTACTTGGAGCGTTAGATGCTAGATGTAACACTGTATTCGAGGAATAGCGGAAGATGAAATTTAACTGAAATCTGGAGGGGGGCTATGGATTTCTTTGTAGGCTGTACGTAGCGTTGCAGCTAAATCAGATTTGGCGGAGTTATACAGTTTGATTGAGAAGGATGCGTTAGGATTTGTATCAGAGAAGTAGTCCGTTTTTGACTCATCTTCTGTGGAATCCTGTGCTTCTTTTTCTGATTTGCTTTCTTTAGAGCCATCACAAAGGCTTATATCAACATCTTGTAAGAGTAATACGTCGAATACAACCTCGTTTGTGACGACGGCTGCAAAAAACAATATTACAAACATTACTCTCATAGGTGCTATTTAGGGCCTAAATATAGTAGTATCTATCTATAATGCCAACTTTAAAAGACACTGAAAAGAGTACCAAACAGATTAAACATGGGTAATAGTACTATTGTTTAAACAGAAATGGAATATTTTTAATGTTTAAAAATGGAAATGCCCCTCGAATGTGTTTTACAAGACATATCTCTTTTAGATACATAGCCCTCATCTTTAGGAGTAAAATGCTTTGTTTGCTGCTTGCAAAACGCAGATGAAAAAGGAGTAAAAGATACAGCAGTTGAAAAGCTATTAGGTTCTAAATTTTGTTGACCGAGCAAATACCTGTGCGTCCTCTACGGTTGAAGGCTATGTTCCTTAATCATGTGTTTCAAAACACTCTAGAGAGTGACTATCGCTATGTCTCTCTAGAAAACAAAGGGACATATGATAGTAGATGAATTATCTTACTCAACAGAGAAGATTCCCCCACCAAGTTCAGAGCTAATTCCAATCCGTACACCCCAGTTTTCATATTTAAAATCCTGGAATGAAGTAACAAACTCCAATCGGAAAAAGCGGAAAATATTCTCCACCGTATACCCCACTTCCGTATAATGTTGTGATTTAGTAGCTCCTAAATAGTTGACAAAAATATTTTCTTTGAGTCCCATAAATCGAGCTTCCATAATTTGGGTCACCAAAAATTTACGAAACTGAAAATGCGCATGACTAACAAAGTAAGTATCATCAGTGCTATAGTCGTAGTAATCTAAAATCCGGAAAGTCTCAACAGGATCGGTCGTCACAAATGGCGTTCGATTTCCTTTGAAATGCTTGAAGTCAGGAAACTGAACATTTTTATCGGTTAAGAAATGGCCTAGTTTGGCGTTGAAGCCAAGGGTTCCTCTTACGCCAATTTCAAGTTTGTGTTTGAAACCAATTTCTATTTGATCAAAATTAGTAGTACTAGAAGCAAAGTCTGGAATTCCCTTACGGTAATTGAGAGATAGAATTGGAGTCGGACGTTCTGAAATCATTCGCTTACCGTTTTTGACAAAATAACGTTGCCATGGTTCGTATTCTATACCAACACCAATAGTGAATGCTTTGTGTGTTTCAAAAGCAGTAGTATCGAGTTCGAAGTTGTTTGGAGCGTTGGGCGTATAGTCGTATGATTGATCTTTAAACCAAGGTTTGACCTCCTCATTTTCTAAATGTTTTCGTTTAGCCCATTCTGCAGAAGTCGTTAGTCTTAAGTTAGAACGAACATATTTTTCATTACTAATTTTGACAAAATCCTTCTCCAATATTTTCATGTAGTTATCTTTAAATAATAAAGTCATAAAACTATTGACGATCGGAGCAATTGGTTGATCATAGTTGATTTGTTCCGTTTGGCGACCACCTTCAATTCTAAATTTTCCTTTTTGTAATCTATCGCCATAGTTGTACTTGATATATCCTGTGGGCATCCATCGGTTTCGTGCAAAACTATAAGCAGTCTTACTACCTACTCTAAGATGTTGTTTGCTTTTAAATACTTTTGAAACATGCGCATCGTAACTTGTTCGATAGCCTTCTACAGTATTAAAGTTGAAGTTGGTCAAGGGTGAGCCCAAATTCAAGTAAGTTCCTTTTGCTAATTTGTGTGAACTTTGAGATAAAAGATCCCAAGGCATGAACCTAGATTTTTTCTTTTTAGACTTATTTGTTTTGGCGCCTGGATTAGCTTCCTCTGCCTCTTTTTTTGCTTTTTCTACTGTTGCAATACTATCCTGATATTCATAACCACGAATTTCTAAAGTCGTCAAAGGCACGGACCGGACCGAAGCCCAGTAAGCCGAATCTCTTTTGGTAGCTAAAGAGTCAACGGTATAAGTACGATTGGATTCAACCTTTGGTTCTTCCTGTTCTTTTTGTTCTTCTTTTTCATAATTGCGCATCATTTTTCTCAAATCCTTTCGACTGATTTCTTTACCATCTTCCATTTTGGATTGGATTTCACTCATCTCCTTATCGCGTTTCTTTTCTTTTTTAGATCGCTCTTTTGCTTCTTTTTTTAGCTCAGCTGCTTTTTCTTTATCAATCGTTTCGTCGATTACAACCATCTCCACTTTGAGATCAGGGTTGAGCTCGATTTGATAATTACTAACAGTCGCTAAGTATTTATATTCAAAACCAAAACCAAGTATTTTTCCTGTGATATCAAAAGTATGACTTACAGGTTGCCAAGCTAGACCTTGAATGGGTTCATAGATTTGTTTGATATTAAAAGCGATACCTATTTGGTAAGTGGTAAGATCGAGGCTGTGTATACTCCAATCTTCATCCACTATGTTGAGTGTACCTTCAAAAACTTTATCTCCTTTACTTCTAGGAGTGACACGAATTTTATAAATCAAATCTCCTTGATCCAAAAAGGTACCTTCTAGCGCAAAGCGATAATAACCAAAAGCCTTAGGCGACAATGGTGAAATTGATCCAGCTAATTTTGGTTCGTAAAAACTACCATTGAGATATTGATTGGGATTGGTGGAGTTATCATCCCCGGTTGTGTATACCGAGATTACTTTTTCGGTGTAAGTATTTGGTCGTTTGTAACTAACCTCGCTAACTGATTCTGAGGTGTAAGCTTTTGATGCATCAATGCCTTCTTTTTTTAGTTTTTTGCGAATCCAAAAAGGGGCTTTTACCAAGCGGCCTGTTCCCTTCATGTAAACCGTAGCATTGTAACTATCCAACTGTTGTAAATGGTACTTACTTTTTGCAATGGTTTTTCGCATGATGGTATAAGCAGGGTTTTCTTGACCAGCTACGACTTCGATCATTTTTAAATCAAGTATCTCTTGTTTGAGATTTACATTGAGTTCAGTATATCCGCTTGATTTAACCGTAACCGTTTTTAACAAAGATTGATAGCCCAAATATTGGAAAAGACATTCGTAAGTTCCAGGGCTCAGATTGATGGAGTAATTTCCTTCTACATTGGTGGTGGTTCCTGTACCTTGACTTTTGATGTAGATAGTCGCGAAAGGGAGCGCTTCTCCTTTTTCATCTTTAATGGTTCCACGGATTCCACCTGCGAATAGTTGAAGACTAAAAATTGAAAAGATTAGAAGCGCAAATGCTTTTTTGGAGTTCATATATTTGGTTTTACTAGTTGAGTTATTTGGAGGACGGATGGGAGGATTGAATGTTACGGAAAATGGCTTGTCGTTTAATTAATTGTCTGAATGTTTGGCTACTTTATTTTTTCTAAATGTAAAATGTAAAACCGCAAAATTTCAAATGTAAAAGTTGCCCAATATCGTAGAGTCTACGTCAGAAGAGCAAACTTTTACATTTTGACTTTATCATTTTGCGGTTTTACATTTCCTCCGTCTTCCGAAAAGCATCCGCTACCACTTCATCACTTGCAATATTCGGAATCGTAATTTTCAAATCAGGATTTTGTTCCATAGCGCGTTTGGCAGTAAAGATTGCTTCATCATTTCGGGCCCAACTTCTGCGAGCAATACCATTGTTGACATCCCAGAAAAGCATTGATTTTAATCGACGCGCTGAATCAGCACTACCGTCGATTACCATTCCAAAACCACCGTTCATTACCTCGCCCCAACCTACACCACCACCATTGTGCAACGACACCCAGGTAGCTCCACGAAAACTATCTCCGATCACATTCTGTACCGCCATGTCGGCTGTGAAACGAGAGCCGTCGTAGATGTTTGCGGTTTCCCGAAAAGGAGAATCCGTACCTGATACATCATGATGGTCACGTCCTAAAACAATCGGCGCTGACAATTCGCCATTGGCAATAGCTTCGTTAAATGCTAACGCAATTTTGATACGTCCATCTGAATCAGCATATAAAATTCTAGACTTGGAACCGACTACAGGAATATTGACATCTGCGGCTTCGATCCAGGTTAGATTATCTTTTAGTTGAGATTGAATTTTGTTTGGTGCGTCAACCAACATCTCCTTAATTACTTTTGCAGCAATCGCGTCGGTCTTATCCAAATCTGATTTTTCACCAGAAGTACAAACCCAACGGAAAGGACCAAATCCATAATCAAAACACATCGGTCCCATGATGTCTTCTACATAGGATGGATATTTGAAAATGCCTTCTTCTTTATTTTTCCAAATGTCAGCACCTGCTTCACCAGCTTCTTTCAAAAATGCATTTCCATAATCCCAGAAGTACATGCCTTTATCAGAAAGCGTATTGATGGCATTCACATGGCGGCGCAAAGTAGACCGCACTTCTTCCATGAACTTATCTTTGTCACTGTTGAGTAATGCTTCTGCTTCCGCAAAAGTGTAACCGATAGGGCAGTAACCCAAGTCATCAATGTTGTGCAATGAAGTTTGGTCTGACCCCAATTCAATGTGCATGTCTTTCTCTACAAAAGCCTCCCAAAGTTCTACTACGTTTCCTTGGTAAACTAAAGTGATGGCAGTTTTATTTTTGCGACACTCTTCCATTCGGATGAGTAGATCGTTTAAGTCGGTGTATACATTTTCTTTAAGGACGTAACCATCTACAATTCTTTGTTGTACCGCATCCGGATCAATTTCAGCGAGTACACCCACTGCTCCAGTAATGACTGCTGCTAGCGATTGCGCACCAGACATTCCACCCAAGCCAGAGGTTACAAATATTTTTCCGCTAAGGTCATCACCTAAATTCTTTCTTCGGCCAGCGTTCAATAAAGTAATGGTAGTTCCATGTACAATTCCTTGAGGGCCGATATACATAAACGAACCCGCCGTCATTTGTCCATACTGTGTTACACCAAGTGCATTGTATTTATTCCAATCTTCTTTTTTAGAATAGTTGGGAATCATCATACCGTTGGTAACCACTACGCGAGGTGCATTTTCATGCGAAGGAAAAAGTCCCATGGGATGACCAGAGTATAAAACCAATGTTTGCTCATCGGTCATTTCTGCGAGGTATTGCATGGTCAAACGATACTGTGCCCAGTTTTGAAAAACAGCACCGTTACCACCATAAGTAATTAACTCGTGTGGATGCTTTGCAATTTTATAATCCAAATTATTTTGAATCATAAGCATGATGGCAGCTGCCTGTCTCGACTTATATGGATACTCCTCAATGTTGCGCGCCTTCATGTGGTAAGTTGGCCGAAGTCGGTACATATAGATACGACCATATTTTTCAAGTTCCTCTGCGAATTCAGTTGCCAATACAGCATGATCTTTAGGATCAAAATATCGAAGTGCGTTTTTCAATGCCAATTGTTTCTCCTTATGGCTCAGTACGCCATCAATGACACGACGTGGTGCGTGACTAACTGATTCGTCGTAAGCTTGTGGAGCGGGCAGTGTGTTTGGGATTCCCTCTAAAATAGCGTCTTTGAATGCGGTCATTATCGTTTCTATTATATTTTTTTTAGTAATACTCTATTGCCAAAAATACAAATTACCTACTATTCATGTTGCTAAATGATAGACTAAGTTGAACAACTTTTATACTAAAATAGCCAAGAGATGCAGCGAAATGGCCATCTCGATGGTATATAGTAGTAGGAACCTTGCAAAAGGGGACTAAAATATTTGATCGAAAGTGTTCGAAGGCACTCGTCTGTAAATGACGAGTGCCTTCTTTTTTTGTAAATTGTGCTAAGATTCTGAACAATTTATGAATTTAGTCTATTTACATAAGGCTTTGTGTACTAGGATTGAGTAAATAAAATTCAATGAAATTGCTTTAAAGTAGCATGCTGGTTTACAAGAATTTTCAACCTCTATTTTAAAACAACTTCAATCATTAAAAAACAATTAAAATATAAAAATATGCGCGCATTCGAATTTGAAAACCCAACCAAACTAATTTTCGGAAACGATACCATTGGCAAGTTATCAGATGAACTACCAAAAGACGTAAAAGTAATGATGCTTTATGGAGGTGGTAGTATCAAGAAAAATGGTGTTTACGATCAAGTGCAAGCTGCCTTGAAAGATTTTGATGTAATCGAATTTGGAGGTATTCCTGCTAACCCAGAATACGATGTATTGATGGATGCTTTGGCAATTATTAAAAAAGAAAAAGTAGAATACCTATTAGCTGTAGGTGGTGGTTCCGTCATTGACGGCGTTAAGTTTTTATCTGCCGCTGCTTTGTACGAAGGTGATGAGCCTTGGGATATTTTGAAAAACAGTATCCGTACATTAAAAGGTATGCCATTCGCTAGCGTTTTGACATTACCAGCAACAGGTACTGAAATGAATTCTGGAGCCGTGATTACCCGAGCATCAATAAAAGAAAAACGTGGAATGGGTGGGCCCGGTTTGTTTCCACAATTTTCTATCCTCGATCCTGCAGTAGTTCGATCCATTCCCAAACGACAATTAGCAAACGGAGTAACGGATGCATTCACCCACGTTCTCGAACAATACATGACCTATCCAGCTGGTGCACTTTTGCAAGACCGAATCTGCGAAAGCATCATGCAAACACTGATTGAGATAGCACCACGTATTATTGCAGATCCATCTAACTATGAAGCTGCTTCTAACTTTATGTGGTCATGTACCATGGCACTCAACGGAATTATTCGCTTAGGAGTTCCAACAGATTGGGCAGTACACATGATGGGACATGAATTGACTGCGCTATATGGTATCGATCATGCCCGAACTTTAGCAATCATCGCACCTTCTCATTACCGCTATAACATGGAGGATAAAAAAGAAAAACTCGCACAATATGCTGAGCGCATTTGGGGTATCACAGAAGGAACTATTGAGGAGAAAGCGCACGCAGGTATTGCAAAGACGGAGGCGTTTTTCCATTCCATGGAAATTAAAACCACCTTATCAGAATACACGAAAGATTTCGAAGGTACCGCAGAAACAATAGCGAAGACATTCGAAGAGCGTAACTGGGTTGCCATCGGAGAGCGTCAGAAGGTGGGGCCTAAGGAGGTGTTGGAGATTGTGAAGATGAGCTACTGAAGGAATTAGAATTAGAATGGCGCGCTATCGTGGAGCTCTGCGTTAGACGAGCAATCTAATTCTAATTCTAATTCCCATTCTAATTCCCATTCATTCTCTTAAATCCAAAATTACTTGGAGGAAAACAGATAAGGTATTACATTTGAAGAATAGATAGTGAAGCAATCTCATAAATAAATAACAATGGCAGAAAAAGACGGCGACAAACCAAAAAAGTTAGGAGATATATTCCGAAAAGGGGTTCAAGGATTGAGAGATCGAATGAACTTCGATAGTTCTGATCTTATCCGTGCGATAGATAAAGGAGATGCGGAAATGGTAGAACGAATCATGTATGCTGGTTTTGATCCCAATCAAGAAGATGGTATTCGGCGACTGGCTTTACCTATGGCAGTTGAAAATAATAATCTGGAGATTGTTGATCTATTGCTAAAAGGAAAAGCTGATCCTAATAAAGCAGATAAAGAAGGCGATTTGCCTTTGCGGAAAGCGATTTACTGGGAGAATATGAATATTGTGCAATTATTGTTAATCGCAGGTGCAGATAGCCATAAGAAAAATGGAGCAGGGATAAGTGCGATGGATGAAGCTCAAAAAAACAACTATACTTCTTTGATCGATTTGATGGAAAACTTCAAAGATCCTAAGCGAGTCAAACAAATAGAAGCGGACAAGAAGCGCCACGAAGAGATGAAGAAAAAGGCGGCGAATGCCAAAGAAGAACGTGCAGAAAAAGAGGCGGAAGCAAAGATCGCAGCAAAAAAAGAACGAGCTAAAAAAGAAGCCATCGAATTGGGTAGTTTAGAAAAATCTTACGCAACTGAAAAGTCAGGTTATATAGCTGCGATTGTAAAAGCCATTCAATCGAAAGATTCTAAAGCTGTAAAATTGTTTTCAGAAAAAGCGGAAGACTTAAATGTAGTTGACCCTGTGACAAAGAAAACACCGCTCTATATTGCGGTTGAACAACAACACACCAAACTAGCTTTTTTCCTTATCGGAAAAGGAGCAGATCCGTTTTTTGAAGTTCCTGTTTTAGCACAAACGCCATTTGCAAAAGCAGTGAGTATTGACTTGGTACCATTTGTAGAAAATGTGTTGAATGTGATGGCAGAGAATGC
>CALGLS010000306.1 GCA_937959375.1 uncultured Saprospiraceae bacterium | reverse complement strand
TTTGTCAATATCAAAACGGAATATTTCGACCGGACGTTTTTTAAGTTCAACTTGAATGCCCTTTCTCGCCTTTTTGTAAAGTGCTTCTCCTCCTACCTTAATAGCAGAGAACATGGGAGGGACTTGCTCAATAGGTCCCATGTAAGATTGACGAGCAGTTTCCATCAACGCCTCCGTAATGTGTTCCGTTGGGAATTCTTCATCAACTTCTGTTTCCAAATCATAGGACGGAGTCGTTCCGCCAAGGGTAATCGAACCAGTATATGTTTTTGGCAAACCTTGCAGGTCGTTTAATTTCTTAGTAAACTTTCCTGTACAAATTACGAGCAAACCGGTAGCAAGGGGATCTAAGGTACCAGAGTGACCTACCTTGATCTTCTTCACTTGTAGATGACGCTTAATGCAATAGCGTACCTTGTTGACCACATCAAAGGATGTCCAACCGATTGGTTTATCAAATAAAAGAACTGCACCTTCTTTAAAATCATAAGGTGGTTTTGATCCTTTTTGTTCCATGTTTGCTGAATTTTAAAGGCTGAATAACCTTGGGGTAAATTGGTTTTAGAAGTCGAAGGAAGAAATGGATTTACTAAAATGTAAAAGCTGCTCAATACAAAGCATCTCGCTTTAAACGAGCAAAATTTTACATTCTAAATAGCGGTTAGAAAGACTTCAATCTTGAGCATTCTACGTTTTTATAACTCCTATATGACACCAGTTGATTTCGCAATTGCCAAAGCAGCTACGATAAAGCAGTAAACCGAGAAATAACTCAATTTGCTACTCTTAACCAGTTTGATCATCCAAGTACAAGCAACTAGGCCTGTAATAAACGCAGCGATGAATCCTGCCGTAAGTGGTACAATAACATCAGATGAGTAGGTGATATCTCCGCTAAGTATATCCTTTGCGATTTTTCCAATAATCAATGGTACCACCATCAAGAAGGAAAAACGAGCTGCTCTTTCTCTATCAATACCAAGTAAAACAGAAGTCGAAATAGTAGCACCAGATCGAGAGATTCCTGGAAGAATTGCAATGGCTTGCGAAATTCCAATGATTATTGCATGTCCAAATCCTACCTTCTTGTCGGTATTCTTAGCTCTATCAGCTAACAACAGCAACAAGCCCGTCAATGCGAGCATGATACCCACCAATAGTAATTGCTGATCGAATAAGGCTTCAATTTGTTTCTCAAATGCAAGTCCTACAAAAACAGCAGGAATCATGGAGAGGATAATCTTTGCAGAAAAGATGCTTTCTTCATTCCATTTAAATTGAAAAAGACCTTTCAGTATTTCTAGTATATCCTTTCGGAAAATGACCATGGTACTTAAGGCAGTTGCACCATGTAGCATCACCGTCATGAGCATACTCTGATCAGCGACACTGGTATCTGCCATGAAGTATTTAGCTAATTCCAGATGACCGCTACTACTTACAGGTAAAAATTCGGTTAACCCTTGTACGATACCAAGGATGATTGCTTTTACAATTTCGCTCATATTATTATGCCGTTTCTATTGTATTGTCTGTTTTTGCGACAACAGGATCATTGTCTTTGAAAATAGCGTAAACCTCCATTCCAAGGCCAGCTAAGATTATCATTGGCGCCAAAATGGTACGTCTCCAGTTATAAACAACGTTTGGATCCCATTCATTCGGATTGTCCATACCTCCACCAGTCATCAAAAGAAGACCAAGGAAAATAAGACCAAGACCAGCAGCCATGTAAATGTAATTTTGTCTGCCAAAGATGAGTGGAGCCTTGCTAGTATTTGCTCTGTTAGCACTGCCAGCTCTACGTGAAGTAGTAGGGCTTACTTTCTTCTTTTGGCTAACGACTACTTTCTTTTTAGGAAGGCCGTCCTTTTTTTTGTTTGATTTTTTACTCATGATTCTAGTTTTTAACAAGCTTTTGCTTTGTGGTAAATATTAATACAGATCGTCTACTCGCATCTGAAGATATTTGTTGACAACAAAGTAAGTACTCAAAAATGTAATCAAAATACCAATGACAAACAGGCCAAGGGTAAGGATTAATAATCCATTTGTAACTCGTAAGGCACTTAGATCTACTAAATCTAATTGTGCTAAATGTACTAGTGAGATTATAGAAAAGCTGGCTATGAAAGCACTCCAAAAACCATTTTTAATGCTTTTCCAAAGGTAAGGTCTGCTTATAAAACTCCAAGAGGCTCCAACTAATTGCATATTCTTAATTAAAAAACGATTTGCATACAAAGCCAACTTAATCGTATTGTGAATTAAGGTTACTGCAACCAGCAAAAACAAAGCACCTAACCCAAGTATAAAATATCCAGCTTTCATCACATTCTTTTCAATATCTACAACCAAACCCTCCTGATAGTACACATCACTTACGATATCTTGTCCTCTAAGTTCAGTTTTCATACTAAGAAGTGTGTGCTCATTCAGTTGTTCTGCATTTATATTGAAATTGAGGACATCATAAAACGGGTTTTGAAAACCATATTTGTTGAAATCACCCAATTCTTCCTTCATCGACTCAGCGGCAGTTTCCTTAGTCGTAAAGGATACCGTTCCTTTTCGTACATATGGTTGGGCCTCAATCAATTCTTTCAATGCTTTGATCTGCGTTTTTGGTGTATCTCTTTTGATCTCCACCATGATATTGATATTCTCTTTCGAGCGACTGATAAACTGCTGCGCATATAAAACAAGAACCGCAAAGAAACCAAATAAAAACAACACCAAAGCTACACTGACGATAGAGTAGAAGTAGTTAGGTTTTGTTTTGGCTTTGTATGGCAATTCTTGCCCTTGCATGCTTCTAGTTTTGTGTGAAATGAACAGCTTTCGTCATTAAAAGCCCAAAAGTAGTAAATTAAAGGGAGAAGCTCGTGTTGAAGTGATGGTCAAAATTTGATTTGCGATCACGATTTCTGCCAATATACCTCACTTTACAGCACATTACTTTACTCAAACGGTCAATACAACAGTACAAATGGTTACTTATTGAAGTCCTGGTGCGCTCAATAAGTCTTCTTTAATGGAAACGAAGGCAATTTTCAGAAATGTGTATCGTTTTTCAGCTGATAGCGCAAATAACTTCAAACAACTACTTAATTAGCGTTAGAATTAGACTATTTTTGTAGCTGAACAAAATACCATTTGCATGGGAAAACTGAGTATCATATTATTCACTTTATTGGTTTCTTTCTCTATTCCAGAACATAATGTGAAGCTGGATAATGCCTCTTTTGAAGGAGAACGTCAGGACGCTACTGTTCCTGCGGGCTGGCAACCATGTGCCCAGGGAACAACTCCTGATATCTTACCGGGTTTTTGGGGTGTTAAATTAGAGCCACAAGATGGTGATTCTTACATAGGTCTAATTACACGTGATGATGGAACTTGGGAGAGTATTGGGCAGCGATTGAGTGGACCTTTGTTGAGTGGCAATTGTTATAGCTTCTCTTTGTCACTAGCTCATTCTAAGGATTATGCCGGTTACAACAAACCCGTTCGGTTAGTCGTTTGGGGAGGAAAAACTAGTTGTTCAAAAGACCAGATTCTCTTTGAATCTGATTATATCAACCATCAAGAATGGAAAAAGTATGATTACAAGATGGCCATTGAGCAAGATATTAATTACGTCATCTTTGAAGCGCAATATATGAATGGCCTTTATTTCTATTACAAAGGGAATGTATTGGTAGATGACTGCTCTGATTTTGTACTTTGTGATCGAGCATAAAATACAAATTGCTAAACAAGAAATCCCGAATCATGAGAAATCACGATTCGGGATTTTTATTTGAAGTAATACTTAAGTTAAAGTAACTAAATTACTGTTTTTCAGCTTCTTCTTTCATTTTTTTACCTTCAGCTTCTAAACGTTCAGCTTCTTCGTTTAGTTCCTTTATCTTTTTAGATAATTCATCAGAAGGCTTTCCGTCAGCATTGGCCATTTCTTTCTCCATTTCTTCTTTCTTAATGGTCCACTTGTCCTTTTGTGCCTGCCATCCATCAATTTTATCCAAAAGCTCGCCTCCATCTTTTACCTTTGATTTCGCCTGCTCTAGTACGCCACCTACCTTGTCTAAGGCATCATCGTACTTACCAGATTTGAACTTATTGATTTCTCCTTTTAGCAAACCTACAGATGCTTTTCCTACATCTACGCCTTTGCCAATAATTTCTTTTGCTTGCGCTTTTTCTTCTGGTGTACCCAAAAAGTAATTGTATCCAAGAACTCCTACAACGAGTAGCAAACCAACTTTTAAAAGACTTTTAATCATGATATTGAATTTTGTTATTTACGAATTTAGAGCATGCTCTTACTGCTGTTCATTTGGTAGAGGGTAACAACTTTGGTTATAAGTTTAAATGACGCGTTTTATCTATTTACGCAACCAATTTATTCTACAACATAAACAAAATTATAAACTGAGAACGATTTCAACTGCATATTTCCCTATGAAAGATTAAAATAATTGAATATTCCTGTTTCAAATGGCTAACCATTATTGAGGAATAAGACCACAGAATTGCTGCTTTTTGCATACTTTCGCGTAACAATTTTCAAATTTTGATATACCAATCCTTGAATTTTGTCATGTAGAGAAACCTTTTGTACACGATACAGGTTAAAAAACAAAGAAAAACACCTTCAAATCAGCATAATAATGGATTATACACCAGGAGATTTTGAGTCGAAATGGAAGCAGTATTGGAAAGACAATAAAGTCTATAAAGTAGAGAATGATACCAGCAAGCCGAAGTATTACGTATTAGACATGTTTCCTTACCCATCAGGAGCAGGACTTCACGTAGGTCACCCGCTAGGCTATATCGCCTCTGATATCTTTGCTAGATACAAGAGATTGAACGGATTCAACGTACTCCATCCTATGGGATATGATGCCTTTGGACTTCCTGCTGAGCAATATGCTGTACAAATGGGGGTTCATCCTGCTGTATCAACTGCTGAAAATATCGAACGCTACCGCGCTCAGATGGACAATATCGGTCTTAGTTTTGACTGGGATCGACAGGTAACTACCTCAGATCCAGCTTATTACAAGTGGACGCAATGGATTTTCTTAAAAATATTCTCACATTACTATGATAATGAGGTGAATAAGGCTATGCCGATTGAAGCTTTAGTTGAACGTTTTGCAAAAGAAGGTAACGCTAATGTGAATGCTGCTAATTCCTACGAAGGCACCTTCTCAGCAGCCGATTGGAATGACATGAGTGCCAAGGAACAAGATGAGGTATTAACTGAATACCGATTGGCTTATCGACGTGTTTCTTATGTAAACTGGTGTGAGGTTTTAGGAACCGTTTTGGCGAATGACGAAGTCAAAGATGGGGTGTCAGAAAGAGGAGGTCACCCTGTTGAGCGCAGAGCTATGTTGCAGTGGAGCTTACGAATCACCGCTTACGCAGAACGTTTATTAAATGATCTCAAAGGCTTGGAATGGTCTGATGCCTTAAAAGCGCAACAGTTAAACTGGATCGGACGATCAGAAGGAGCGCAAGTTTTCTTCAAAATTGATGGATCTGATCAAGCAATCGAAGTCTTTACCACACGTCCTGATACAATTTATGGAGCAACCTATATGGTTCTAGCTCCTGAGCATCCTTTGGTTGCTGAGCTAACTACGCCAGAGCAACAAGAGAACGTTGCTAAATACAAGCATTATGTAAATACCAGATCAGAGCGTGAAAGAATGGCGGATGTCAAGGAAGTGACTGGTTGTGCGATTGGAGCTTATGCCATCAATCCTTTCACCAATACTAAAGTGCCAAT
>CALGLS010000305.1 GCA_937959375.1 uncultured Saprospiraceae bacterium | reverse complement strand
TTCGTTCAGAAATTATACCGTAAAATGCCCATACTACAACTAGGCTGTATGCGATGTCCCACTTTCGGAACAACATAAGCAAAGCGAGTAATCCACCAATCGAGATCATCACCATTGCCCATATTCGTTCTTCAACTCCACCTCCTGTAAAACCAAGACTAACGAGTACTGCTGTTGCATTCGCAATAGTAGCAATACTAATCCAACCTAATAGTATTTGAAAAGGTAAGCGCACCAAAATTCGTTCTTTCCAATCTCCTTTTTCCTTTCCAATATCTAAACGCTGGTAAATCAAAATCAAGGTGACGAGATATCCAATCATAATAAGAAAAGACAGGGGGAGTAATTGAAAGTGCCAAACGATTAACCAACAAGAGTTGAGTAAACAGGAGATGAAAAATAGCCACCCAATTTTTTCAACATGGGGTAATTCTTTTTTGCTTTTGCTAAACAGATCACTCGCCTGATAAACAATAAAACCAGTCAAGAACAAATATGGGCAATGGTGATGATCTCGATTGGTGGATTACTCGCTTTGCTTATGTTGTTCCGAAAGTGGGACATCGCATACAGCCTAGTTGTAGTATGGGCATTTTACGGTATAATTTCTGAACGAATGGAAGCAATGGATTCTGGTTTTATGGAAATCGTCATCACGGCAGTAGTTTGTATGGTCCTTATCGGAATTGGTGTGATTATTCGATCGGTACAGATGATTCGTAATTAATAAAAAATGGGGACGCAGGTTTAGATCAATTAAATCTGCGTTCCCATCTCCAAAAAAAACTATTTCTCTTCCTTTTCTTCCTTCGCTGGCTGATCCTCCAGCCAATCAATCGATCTAAAAATACTCCACTCCACCTTTGCCAAGTCGCGTGTCTTATCAACATAATCAGCATAGGGCCTTCCATTCACTCTGAGTTTTAAATGAGCGTAAACTTCCGGATCAACAACACCCTCCGCCTCGTACTTATCTCTCAAGTAATGTGCATACTGTAAAATCATGTAAGGATGACTATATACTTTTCTAGCCTGTCGTTTTGATAAACCTTGTTTTGGGCGAACCGTAATTGATTTCTTGGTTTGTGCATCTACAACTTTGAAATAACCCTGTCCAGCTTTACTTCGCAGCATCATCCGCCATGAGCAACGATGGCCTTGTTCGGTCCACAATACATTACCCTTATATAGGTGATGCCTTAGGGGGACAAGCAATTGTATGCTGCATAAAATAACGAGGATAGTGCTAATTGTTTTTTGCTGGAAAGCAGAATAGTTTAGTGTTTCAACTCTATTGAGATCTTCTGCCCATAGGTTTTGCCACCAATTTTGAATACGAAGGAATATCGAGTTTTTTGCGCTAAGCCAAGACCAAACTCGACGAGGAAAATCTGGAGAAAAATAAAGCGCAGTCAATGCAGTCGACATCCACGGGAATATTCCAATTTCAAAAACCAGCAAATTGACAAAGTGAAAAAAGAGCACAAAGCTAAATGCCCAAGGGCGCGTTTTTCTATTCAATAAAAAGAAAACAACAAGCAAATCGAGCATCACTCCTCCATAGCTCATGAAGTAGGCAGTCCATTCTTTTGCTACGATAGGGCCTATCAGGAATAGGTGTGATTTATTCGCCAACCAGATTTTTAACGGAACACCATTGAGCCAGTCAGGATTTAGTTTAGCAATGCCACCATATATGTAAACCACAGCCATCAGGAATTTTAATAGGAATAGCGGCCAATATGGAGTTGTCTCGATAGGAGTGACTCGTTTTTGCAAGACATCCAAAGAGTAAGCTCGATGTACCGGATAAAAGAACATTACAAAACAAAGCACCATAAACAGATAGCCGTGATTCAAATAAAAGGTAGCATCCAAGAAATAAGTATAGCTGAATCCAAAAGCATATAATAAGGTAGCTAAACGATATCGCCATCCTACGATGATACAAAGTGCGAGTAGCGTTAGTATTATAAAAAAGATACTCATAAATGGTTCGGGCATCGGTTCTACCCATTCAAAACCATAATATTTGAAATGAAATTTATCAGGATCTAATGCCCCCTTGTATAAGTGGAGGTAGCTGAAAAGGCTGATGGACTCTACTGTTGCTAATACTCCGAACACGATTCGGAAGAAGATGAGCGAGGCTATATCAGTTTTTTTGAATAAGAAGTCCATATGGGCGAAGATATGTTGAAAATTGGAATTTTCAGTTGTAGCCATTTGTTTGATTTTGTCTCTATGGCTTTATTGAAGTTGTTTAAACGTGTTAGCTGCTATATTTTATTAAATGAAGGAGTTTCTATAGGGAATTGCTATAAATTCCACCTTTTTGTACTCGTTTTTAACCGGTATCCTCTTTTTGCGCACATCCAAATTCTCTTATATTTCAAAAAAAGAGGCCAAAAAACCAATTTTAAAACAATTTATTTTAAAAAGATTAGCAAAAAGTTGCTATTCTGAGTAAGTGTACCTATTTTTGTTATAGAAACGATCAAAATAGATCTTTTGTAAACATAAATTGTTTTAAAATGGAACTTAATATTCTCACAAGC
>CALGLS010000304.1 GCA_937959375.1 uncultured Saprospiraceae bacterium | reverse complement strand
CCAGAGTACCGGCATTTGGAAAGGCTGTATGCGTGTGTTGACGCCTGCTTGTCTGAATTTTTTTAGCGCCCATTCCACTGCAGCTTCGTTGGAGGCAGATCCTGTAACGCGACCTCCGATTCGATCACAAAGTTCTTGTAGGTCTTCTTCGATGGGAGTGTCACCGAGTAAGGTGCCGCTAAGTTGTACTATATCGTCTTGTGCGATGATGTTGATGGAGAGTAGTAGACTAAGGATGAATAGTAATTGTTTTTTCATGATGGTGATTTTTTTAAACAACTTCAATATAAGTGGTTCTAACTGATTTTATTTGGTTTGAAGGAGTGAAGGTTTGAAGGTTCCCTTGATCGCATGCCTGTTTAGCCCAGCTAAATTTCGCATATTATGTGTCCTTCAAACCTTACATCCTTCACTTCTTCAAACCGTTCTAAAAGAATATGACCAAACAAAATCATTTAGCTCCATATAAGTAATCGCATCCCTGTTAATTTAGGATACTGTAATTTCATTTTGTTCGCTATGTTGATCTAAAATTTGTATAGTTGTATCTGCTTCTGTAAAAAAAGAGTTGAGTTCAATATGCACCATTGATCGTTCTACTTTTGAAACTTCTTCGCCTAGTTCCATCCACCAGATCAAGCTGGTTTTGGGTGGGTGTCCAGTAAGTGCTTGGTAGGCTTGGAGCCAAAAAATCCAATCAAAGTTTGCTTTAAAAAAATCGGAAAAGATTATGGCTAGTGTTGATCCAAATTGTCGAAACCAAAATTTCCGTAAATAATATTTGTGAATCACCTCAATCAGTTGAGCACTATCTTCAAATTTCTGTGCGATTTGATTGGCATAAGGAATTGGGTTTTCGAGTACTGCCAAAGCTGGTTTTATGCCATCTTGAGGGAATCGATCTGCGTAGTTTTTGACTTCGATCAGGAGTAGATGACCACTGGGTTTTATGCAAATAAAATCAACTCCTTTCAAACCCATACCATTTACATATTGATAGAACCGATGTTCGTCAAATTTGATGACTTTCCAATCTTTTGGGAAATTAAAATTTAAACCACTTTCTTTCAATGTGATAGTATTTAACGCTAAGATAATAAATGCTTGTTAGCTTTTAGTGATTGCTGTCGCCTGTTGGCTCTCTTGAGCCTTGTATAGTACTGTGGTAGAGAGAAGCCAATCGCCAATTGCGAACTAGCAATGTCTAAATTTCCTATATTTGTAACATGATAAAGAAAATACTAAAATGGCTAGCCATAATAATTGCAGTATTGATTGTAGGAGCAATCATTTTTGGTGTAATAGCAAATGAAAAAATGCCAGAAGGGACACCTTCAGCTGAGGCAGATGTTCAAGCAAATAAAATGCTGGAAGCAATTAATTATGCAGCCTGGGATACCACAACTTATGTGCAATGGTCTTTTCCGGGAGGTCATGATTACCTGTGGGATAAGAAGCGGAATATGGTACGCGTGGTTTGGGGCGATAACAAAGTATTGCTCAATACAAAAACGGTAACTGGAAAAGCATTTCAAGGAAATGTACAACTGGACGGAACTGCTGCAAATGATCTAGTGCAAAAGGCATGGGGTTTCTTTTGTAACGATTCTTTTTGGTTGAATGCACCTGCAAAAGTTTTTGATCCGGGGACAAATAGAAGTTTGGTCACCTTGAAAGATGGTCGAAAGGGATTGATGATTAAATATGAAGGAGGAGGAGTTACACCCGGAGATACTTACGTTTGGATTATGGATGAAAATGGTTTGCCTGTGGCTTGGAAGATGTGGGTGAAGATTATTCCGATTGGTGGTGTTGAAACAAGTTGGGAAGATTGGAAGGCTTTGACGACTGGAGCTAAAGTTGCGCAAACGCACGTCACTGCTGGTCCGACTCTACAGTTGACGAATGTGAAGGGAGGGATGGATTGGGCTGCGATAGGAGAAGGGGCTGATCCTTTTTTGAATTAGAATTAGAATAGGAATTAGAATTAGAATGGCCTTCTGACGTGAGTGAATGTGAATGTGAATGTGAATGTGAATGTGAATGTGAATCACTAACGTAGAGTCCGCGATTACGGGAAAATTCTAATTCTAATTCTAATTCACATTCTAATTCTGATCCGCCATCACCTGCACCGGCATCTTTGGAATTGAGACAAAAAAGGTCGTTCCGATTCCTGGTTCTGACTCCAGCCAAATACGTCCTTTCATATCTTGAATTACTTTTTTACAGATAGACAATCCTAGTCCAGTACCTGAATAACTGGATTGCGTGTGTAGTCGTTTGAACATATCAAATACCTTTTCGTGATATTGTGTTTCAATGCCAATTCCGTTATCTTCTACTTTGATAATATGCTCATCCATGTTTTCTTCATGGCTTAACTGTACTTTTGGAAGCTCGTTAGCATTGTACTTTATTCCGTTACTTATTAGGTTTTGGAATAGTTGTAATAGATGCACTTTGCTGCCTTTTACTACAGGAAGAGGACATGTTTGTACCTCTGCATTTTTCTGTTTGATGTCACTATCAATGTTGTAGATGACATTTGCTAAAATTTCGTTTAGATCAACTTCTTTTTCCCACCCGGTCATAGATTGGTTATTATTTACTCTTGAATATTCTAATACATCTTGAATGAGTGTATACATCTGGCTGGCATTATCACTAGCGTATTTGATGTATTCCTCAATTTTTTCATACCTATTTTCCTTGAGTCGCTTTTTACACAAGCCAAGAAAACTAACAATATTTCGAAGGGGAGATTTTAAATCGTGAGAAGCAATGTATGCGAACTTTTCAAGCTCTAAATTAGATTGCTTTAGTTTTTCATTGGTAACCTTGAGTTCGTTATTAGCGACTTTTAGGTCTCCAGTACGCGCTTTCACTTCTGCTTCTAGTCGTTTGTTGTATTGGCTTTTTGCTTTGTAACTATTGTACAATAATACGGCCAGAATTGCTAAAAGAAGCATGCAGAGGAGTGTGAATTGCCAGATTGTGTTTTGTTTCTTGACGGTGCTGACAAGTTTGTTCTCTTTTAGTAAGAGATTGAGGTATTCGTAATTTTTTTTATTTGATTCGTATTTCAGCTTTTGATTAGCTAGTTGTAATTTGATATTGTTATTGTTTAAACCCTGTTTTGCTTGTGTGTATTTTTGTAAATACGAGTACGCTTCCTTGTGTTTTTCTTCTTTGATTGCAAACCGATGTAGGTGGTCATAAGTGCTGATTAAAAGTTCCTTGTCTTCGAGTGTCTCGGCAATGTCTTTAGCTTTATTATAAAAAAAGTTAACTTTTTTCGGGTTGTTTTCCAATTCATAAATTGCCCCTAGTTGATTATATGTCTTCGCTAAATACTTTTGGTTATTTGTTCTTTTAGCTATACTAAGTGCCTTGTTGGTCAAACTCAGAGATTTTTCTACTCGACCATTCATTTTTAATGCTTTTCCATAATTGAGAAAAACAGTCATTTTGATAAAAGGAGCTTTCAAAGTATCTGCAATAGAAAGTGCAATAGAATCGTAGTAAATATTTTGACGAAAGTCATTTAAATTTCCATAGCTAGTACCCAGCCCATCGTATGCGAGCGCAAGACCTGTAATTCGCTTAGCTTGTTGAAAATATTGAACGGCAGATTTGTAATGATTTATGGCCTCTTTATGATTGTTTTGATAGCTTTCAACTTTGCCTAAAGCCATATTTGCCCTAGCGGTTTCCAAAGGAGCATAGATGCCTTTTAGGCTTTCAAGTTGATTATAAATTGCAGTAACCGCAGCAGATGGATCTTGATTGTACATGTGCAGTTTAGCTTCAAGACCATAGATGTTTGCCTTTTCTTTTTGAGCTAATGAGTCGTTCGGGATTCGTTTGATTTGATCAAAATATTTCGAAGCCTTTTCCAGATCTCTTGAGTTGTTGAAATGAAAATTAAAAAGCAATTCGAGTGACTTTAATTTTCTACTATTATCATCTAACCGTTCAGCTATAGCTAAAGACTTATTTGCCAAATTAATAGCTAGGTCAAAGTCAACGTCGACTTCTTGGTAGGCTGTTTTGTAAGCTTTTATGTACTGAAGAGAGTCTGTTGGGGTAGTGGAATTAGCATTTGTAGTAAGGCTAAAGAAGATAGCCCACAGGAATAGTATTATTAGAATTTTGGAGTTTAGTTTCATGTTTATCAATCAGCTTAAACTGTCGATCAATAGAAGATTCTGAAAGACTTGTGTAATATATACGAGTGATATTTGGATAAGTTGCCTGTAATACTGCGTTTTTTACCGAAAGGTAAGGTTCTTATAAATTACAAGTGAGGTATTTTATTGTTTGTTGTAAAGTATTGATTTTTAGCACTTTGGGACGTTATCTGTAGCGGGGAGAGAGGAAATAGGAAAAAGAAAAGGCGCTAATAGATTTGTGAAACAAAACCCATTAGCGCCTATATGAAGGAAGTGTATTGTTTATTCTTTTCCGAAAAAAAGATTGCTTTCGTCAGATAGTTCTTTATTGTATTGGTAGCCGTCAACATTGAGTTTGACAAGAGATTTGAGTTCGGTGATTCTGTTTTTTACAATAAGGTGAGCCATTCTACCTCTAGCTTTTTTAGCGGTAAAAGAAATGACCTTATATTTCCCATTGCGCAATTCTTTGAAGTGTACATGTATCACTTTTCCATTAACACTTTTGGGCTTTACCGAGCTAAAGTATTCTTTGGAAGCGAGATTTAAAATGATGTCACTTTTACTTTTTTTCAAATCTTCATTAATAACGGTAGTGATTTTTTCATCCCAAAATTCATAAAGATTTTTTGTGCTTTTCATCTTCAATCGAGTCCCCATTTCTAATCGATAAGGTTGCATCAAATCCAATGGTTTGAGTACGCCATAAAGACCAGAAAGAATACGCACATGTTTTTGTGCAAAGGTCATATCCTTACTATCAAACGAATCTGCTTCAAGCCCAGTGTAGACATCACCGTTGAAAGCTAGTATCGCCTGTTTGGCATTATCTAATGTGAATGGCGTTTTGAAATTGTTGAATCGTTCCACATTTAGGTTTGCTATATTGTCACTGACACTCATCAGTTTTTTAATACTGCTCGCTGATTTGGTTTTTAATGTACCAACCAAAACATTGGACTCTTCGAGTAAGCGAGGAGTCGTGTGCTTTTTGATTTTAGCTGGATCAAAATTTAAGCTTTTTGCCGGAGAAAGTAATACGATCATTAGTAGTTGTTTTTTATCTAGTTCCTATTTAAACATACTCTTAGAACAATAGAGTGCTAGTCAAGTTCAAAATTAGCCCTAAAATTACTGAAATTTAAAACTTAAAGATTGAAGTTGTTTTAAAAAAAACTGTTCGGCTGGCCAGATGGCCTCCAAAAATGTTTACGAAATGATCTTTTCGCTCAATTCTTCCACTTTTTAATTGACCTCCACCAATTAATTTTTGCTATTCATATCTTCCTGCTGGATGTCGATTTTCTCTTGCAGCTTCGTTTTTACCGCCGTCCATTTCTCAATTCTAGCATTGATGGTTTCTTTTTTATCTTCTTCGGCAGCTTTTAATTCGTCAGCTAGTGTTTTTAATTTTGTTTCCACATCAGCGAGGCGCTCCTTGCGTTTTTCAATAGACTCAGCTTCCTCTGCTTTGTCAAATATTTTATCTTCTGGACTGTCAGTTTGAACCACCTCTTCGTGTTTTTTTACCTTCTTAGGAATGAATACGGTTTCACCAACTTGACGTTGATTCATAAAGTTAGGAGAAACGATTTCGATATTGGCATCATGTAGAGCATCCAAGATCATTGCATTCAAACGAGACTGTGCACTAAGTACTGTTTTGATTTCTGTCAATAAACCATAGACTTTGTAAACCACCGAAAAATCACCCAGTTCTGTGATTCGAACAAAGCCATCTTGAAGTCCTGCTCTGTCTGCAGCATCGAGTAAAGCTGTTTCGATTTTTTGTCGATTGACATCATAACCCAATGAGCAAATACCTGAAATGAATGTTCCAGATGAGCGTGTAACGTGTACGGCATTTGTTGCCAAATATAGATTGGGGATGGTAGTTAAATCTCTATTTTCCGTTTGTATCTCTGTATGAAACAATCCTCGTTCACTTACTCGACCGAAGAATTCATTGACACGAATAAAATCTCCCGGTTTAAAACTACTGATCATTCGAATCATAATTCCGGCAAGGGCATTCCCCATAAAAGTAGCAGAACTTAGTGCCAACACTGCTGAGATAACAATTCCAATCAGACTGGTGACCTGTCCTTTTAGCGAGTCGCCCAATGGAAGTGCTAAGACAATCGCAATAAAACCTACGAGCATAATACCAAACAAAATAGCTGAGCGAATAATGCCGTAGTCTGTTTTGTTTTTCGATTGGCGATCCAGTATCTTCTTTGTCAACGTGTAAATAAGAAAGACTGCTGCAATGGTTATAACCAATCCTTTAAAGTCGAGTAATCCGTTAATGAAATTATCCATAATGATTATTTTTTTCGAATGCTTAGCTTTTTCAATTGTTTGAACGTCAATGCATAAAGTAAGACGACAACGACTGTAAATTGTAACAAGCCAAATACCATATCTGATAAATTAAGATTTTTACATAATATCTGTACGCCAACGATACTAGCAAATATCAGAAAAGGAATAAATACCAAGTTTTTATAACTGTGCTTAAGGTTAAACCTCTTTTGTGCTTGGTAGTGAAAAATGAAAGCTGAAAGTAAGTTGGCGATGAGTATGGCAGAGAGTGCTCCCCATATTTCCCATGCCGGTACTAACTTAAGATAGGCGACAATTAGGATTACGAAAGAAATGATAGAAAGATACGTGACGTCTTTGGAGCGTTTTACAAAAGATAGTTGTTCGTTAAATAATCGGATGTATGCACGCAAAAAAACGGTAAAAGCTGCTAGTGTGAAATATGGAATGACATAAAGATAGTTTGGGTTAGAGGTGATAAAACGAAGATTGTTTCCAATCAAAACTATCCCTGAACTTGCAAGAAGGCAAACCACGATGTAGAAAAGAATGTAATTATTTATCTCTCTGAATTTTTCATCTTTTTGTTTGAATGCTTCGAATAAAAAAGGTCGAATGGAATTTTCGATTGCCCCCATCACTAATGGTAGAAGTCCAATTATAGTAATCAACAAAGCATACTGACCTACTGTTTCTAGAGAAAGAAATTGTTCTATAAAAAAACGATCACCTCGGATGGTAAACCAATTTAAAATCAAAAAAGGAATAACGGGAAGTCCGTAACTTAACGAATTGCGAATCATCTTTTTATCAAAATGAAAACGAACCAAATCAAAGTTTGAGATAAATACAACCGAAAAAATAATGAAACTAGAAATACAAGATCCCAATAAAGAACCTACCGCTCCAAGTTGTTTTATGACAATAAAATAATATTGAAAACTGACGGTCAGAATAAGCGAAGCGATGCTATAGCGTGCAAAGTCTTTGAGGCGAATACCGTTTTTAAGAAAAACAAGATAAATAGATGTTGTCAACGAAAGTATGGTATTGGCTACGGTCAGAAAACCAAAAGGAAAAAAAGTGATGCGTTCATCTTTAAAAATAAAGCTAAAAAATGAAGGACCGATCAACACAAAAAAAATCATGAAACCGATAGAAAGCAACAAAGTAGCAGAGTAAATATTTTGCAAATATTTTTTTAAAAGTGGAGGATCATCATTGTAGTCAAAATAATAAGTGCGAAAGGCTGCCCCCAATTGCAAACTTGCTAAGATGTTGATAAAGGTACCAAGTATCATCATCAAACTTAAAATCCCATAGTCTTCTGGTGTCAGATATTTCAAGTAAATAGGTAGTAAAAAAAAGCTCAAGGCTGGCCCCATAAAACCCAATATCGTAAAGATGATGGCTGACTTAACTGGATTGCTATTGTTGGATGGCAAATTATTTAATTGAACTAGTTTAAAATTCTTTACATTTACTGCTGCGGATCTTTCAAACATGCCGAAGGCAGCTGTTGGTCCTATTGTCACGTAAAATTATAAAAGAATGTCCATTGGCAAAATTAAAAAGTGGAATGATACACATGCCTTCTCCATACTAGCAGCTGGAGGCTTGAGCTTGTATACTGGAAGAGCTGAGTTTTTGTCACTCACGGCCATGGGGTCATTCCTGTATTATGTGTTAAGTCATAAGGGATTGTGGATGACTTACAAGCCATTTGGAGGTTATGCCAATTGGGTGACAAGTTTTCGCCTTTGTCTATTGATCAGCTTTGGATTTATTTATCTTTATCTATCCAATGAATATCTGGCAGGATTGCTTTTGATGATTGTGATTTTGGATGTTGTGGATGGCTATATTGCCCGAAAATTGAATCAACAAAGTGATTTTGGGCTATACTTCGATATGGAGACAGATGCTTTTTTTGTGGCTCTGGTTTCCATGTTATTGTACTTCAAAGGTATGGCGCCTGCTTGGATTCTAATCGTTGGATTTATGCGTTATCTAAATGTCGCTGTTTACCAAATTTTAAGACTCAAACCCAAAAAAGAACCCAAACAACGCTTCGCTAGTGTCATCGCAGGTACTTTATTTGTCGTTTTGGCTATTTCTTTTATGCTTCCTACTCCAATTAGGTATTATAGCTTGCTAATTGTTTCTATATTGGTGATGTATTCGTTCGGACGTTCGTTTCTGAACTATTTAAAATGAGAAACAGATCGGTTTAGAATAAAAAAGAGATTAACTGCTTGGGTGGGAAACTCAAGTCGGAGGACAGAAATTTCCTACAATCATAAGAATACTAGTAGATAACGTTGAGCTTTCGTTTAGTCATCAAAAGTCTACTAGAGCGTTAATTTTCTTTACAATGGGACCGAGTGAAAAAGAGAGAGACTAATGCAAATTCATTTCTTTAATAAGGGATCGCTAGATCATGAGGCACTCCGAGAGAACGGTGTGTCCGGAGGACATTTGTACAATCGATATTTGATTGATGAACTTCGGAAAAAGCAAATCACAGTTATTTACTATGCCGTCGACCATTTAATATCAGTAGAAACTTTTTTATCAAAAATAGCAGAAGGCGATATCATCGTCATAGATAGTTTATTGGTGGTAGACAATCTCGAATTTGTTTTGGCCTATAGAAATCAATATCCAATATTGGGAATGATACATCTACCTCAGATCTTTGATCCTAAGAATCAAAATGCTGAAGTTTTGCCAACTGTTTTTGAGGTTGAACGACGCATATTTGAATCCATTCCCATTATAGTGACGAGTCCTTTCTGTAAAGAAAAAGTAGTGGATGCTTTTGGGTTGAATCCCAATGGTGTGTATGTATTGGAACCTGGTGTAGCTGATTTTGAAGAAAAAGAAAATTTTGAACAGCTACCGTTTAAATTATTGAGCATCGCCACCTTTGATGTTCGAAAGGGACAGACAAAAATATTAAATGCACTTTCTCAATTAAAAGAATACGATTGGGAAATGGATTTTTATGGAAATATAAATTATGATCCGGAGTACACACAAGTGATTTATGATTTGGTGAAAACGAATGGACTAGAAGACCGAGTTAATTTTAGAGGAAGCATCAATCATGCTCAGATTAATGAAGTGATGAAGCGCGCAGATTTGTTTGTGCAAATGTCGAGTTTTGAATCGTACTCAATGGTGATTGCAGAATGCTTGTCGAGTCGACTTCCATTTGTATCTACAAGGGTAGGGGCGTATCGATCTTTCGATCAATATGATGGCGGTATTTTCTTATCTGACTTTAATGAAGATACCTTAGAGTTGGCCTTAGAAAATCTTTTTGAAGATAAAGCAGCTTACCGAAAACTTTGGCTCAATAAAGCAAAAGTATATGACAGAGATTGGTTGAAAGTGACGGACGAATTCATGACGATTCTCAAACATCAAAAGGTAATTAACTAATGACATTATTCGTGACCATAGTCATCGTTATTGCTTATCTGAGCTTAGTGGTAGAATTGATTTTCTTTCCAGTTCCTAGCGTTGCGTCCACTTACCAGTTGGCCTATCAACCTTTAACATCAACAAAAGGATCTGAGATGAAAGGCGAATTAGTTAGCGTGCGTTCTTGGTCTGCATTAAAGAAAATATTTTTACTGATAGTACCAGCATTGCTAAATGTAGCGGTATTTTTATTGCCGATTGGATTTCTAATATTTCCCTTATTTTTGCAGAAGATGTTTCCAATTTTTGAATCATCTACTTGGGTATTAGGGTTTGGAGCTGCATTAATATTGCTAGGGCGTTTCCTTACTTTTAGTTCAGCATTGCGAATTAGAACAGAGAACAGTCAAGAAGGAGATGATTTTCATTTGCATGATGACAGTATTTTTCGACTTTCAAGAAATCCAATATTACTCGGGATGTATATAATGGTGTTGGGCTTATTTCTGATTTTTCCATCTATTATTTTTGGATTGGGGATTTTGTTTTACATGGTTTATATGCATTTTAAAGTTCTATTAGAAGAAGATTTTTTGGGCCACCATTTTGGGAAACCTTACATTGATTATAAAACAAAAACAAGAAGATATTTGTAGTTGAAACTATAGGCGGATTATCAAAACTTATTATAAACACAATTTTGACAAGTCGCTTAGAATTTCAAAATATAAAAAATAGAAGTACAGCTTTTTTAATAAATAACTATGGCAACCATTAACAACGAACAAGAGAAAATTAAAAATTGGTTTGAAAACATGTACGCAAAACGGAGCAAACTTTACCTGCGCCCGCCAGAGGCTTACGAAGTTTTCATGACACTGATCGAACCTAAACAAGGAATGAAATTATTAGATGTTGCCTGTGGAGCTGGTCGTTTATTGGAAGTTGCTCAAAACTATGATGTAAAAATTCATGGTGTTGATATTTCTGAAAACGCAATTGGACATGCACAACGCAAGTTGCCAAACGCCAAACTTTCTACAGGTAATGCCGAGAACCTTCCATATTCTGATGGACAGTTTGATTATGTAACCTGTATCGGTTCACTCGAACGATTCATTGAATTGGATAAAGCTTTAGCAGAACAATATCGTGTTGGTAAATCAACGGCACGTTACTGCTTCATGGTGCGCAACTCAAATACACTCAGCTGGAAATTTATGAAAGAAGGACTAGGAATGAAAAATACTGATGGGCACCAAGGAGCGAAATCTCTAGAGGAGTGGTCTGCAGCGATAGAAAAAATGGGATTCAAAATAGAAAGAGTAGTTGCAGATCAATGGCCAAGAAAACGTCTAATGCGATTCGTTAGCCCACGAATGAATTACAAGAAAATTAATTCAACGATTCTTCCAATTGATTACGCCAGCGAATTTATCTTCCTAGCTACAAAAGCTTAAATATGTCAGAAACGGAAGTTAAAAAAGTGTACGAAACCCTCTCTGGTGTAGAAACTAAGTTGAATAAACAAGAGGCCTACCCCATACATAAGCGACTCAACTTTGGAGTAAATTCTGAATTGCAAGATGCTTATGATTGGATTGCTAAACATATTGAGTTGCCAAACTCAGGTAATATTTTAGATGCAGGTTGTGGAGTGGGGTATGGTAGCTTTTACTTATGTGAACGTTCCAATTGCAATAGCTTGGGTATTAGTTTGAGTGAACGAGAAGTTGCTTTTGCAAAAGCCATCGCCCGCAATAAAGGGATGGAAGCCCGTTGTCAATTCGCTGTGCAAAGTTATGACGAAAAGCTAATCGAAAAGTATGATTTAATCATAGGAGTCGAAAGTATTAAACATTCCATGCAGTTGGATCAAACGCTCGAAAACTTAATAGGAGCTCTTGCTCCCGGTGGTAAGCTCCTGATATTAGAAGATCTTTTTTTAGAAGAGTCCGCTAATCGACATACGAGGCAACTTTGTAAAGATTGGCATCTCAAAAAGGCTTTTACACTAGCCGATTACAAAAAAACAATTGATCAATATCCGGAGTTGAATTTACAAATTCACGATCTTACCCCATACGTTATACATAAAAATTCACTTCGCTTAACATTTCAATACGTAACATCTGGAGTATTTGGAAATTTGTTTTCCTTATTTAAAAAAGGAGATTTGTTGCAGATTATGCGAGGAGGTTATGCTTTGGAAAAGCTTTATTTAGAGCAACAAGTTAAGTATCAAATCCTCGAACTTTCAAAGTAAAATCTTTTTTCATATCTCAATGTTAACAAGGCAAACGTCTTGTTTGACTAAAGCAACGTATCACTTCTTTTTGTAATAAAGCATTTGTTAAGTCTGTCACACCTTACTTCAAGGATTACTTTAGATCCGTTGAAAATGGAATACTTATTGGATAGGTATAAATACTCCCCTCAAATTAATTTATTCGAATTAATAGTTCCCCTTTTATTATTCCAATGAATTGAATCTAACCATCGCGTTAGGTTTACAGGTAAGGTCGTCGTCGAGAATACTAAAAATGATAAAACATGTATAAAAGAATTACACTATTTTGCTTCTTTATCACATTAGGAGCAATTACTCAAGCACAAAATTTTGAAGCAGGAATTTTTATGGGAGCCTCCAATTATATGGGAGATTTACCAGGGGAGCACGTTGATTATGATAAGAGTAGCTTATCTGTAGGTTTCTTTTTAAAATATAACGTTACTGAATATCTGAGCGCAAGAGTTGGTTACACACAAGGTCGAATTTCGGGTGATGATCAATTCAGTACAGATGAATCAGGTAGAAAGCAACGGAATCTACATTTTGAATCTAAGATTAAGGAAATCAATATTTTGGCAGAATGTCACTTCTTAGCATTCGTCTTTGATGGTGAACGACCTTTGATTTCTCCTTATGTATTTGGAGGAATTGCAGGATTTCATTTTAACCCAAAAGCCAATATTAATGGTGAGTTAGTAGCACTACAACCACTTGGCACCGAGGGTCAGAATTTAGAAGGTGGGCCAGATAAATATGGATTATATCAAATAGCCATTCCTGCTGGTATCGGTACAGAAATAAAAGTAGGTAGCGTTGCTAAAATAGGTGTAGAACTGGGAATCAGAAAAACCTTTACCGATTATTTAGATGATATCAGTTCGGTTTATCCTGATATTGAAGCAATGGCTGATGCTGACCCATTAAGTGCGTCGCTTTCTTATCGTACACCAGAATATGATAGCGCTTTAGCTGAAACAAATCCAGTTGGAAACATCAGAGGAAACAGTTCGGCTAAAGACTGGTACGGTTTCGCAGGCTTGAGTTTTACGTTTAACATTTCTGCTTTAGGAGAACTTGGTGGAGGTCCAGGGATTTATAATCCATTCTAGGAGAAAATAATTTCAATAAAAAAAGCCGATGCAATTAATTGTGTCGGCTTTTTTTATTTCTAGAAAATGAAATCGCATTTATAATAAACCTTTCAGGTAATTGTAAATGTCAACTTGAGCTCGACGTTTGGGCTGTTCTGATGCTTTTGTTTTATACGGATTACTTTGATCTTCAACAATCAACCGCGACTTAGAATTGTCATTCAACTGCAAGTCAATGATGTGACGCAACTCTTTAAAAACGGCAGCATCTAAAATCGGGAATATCACCTCAATCCTACGATCCAAATTTCGCGTCATCAAATCAGCAGAAGCTAAGTACATTTTTTCATCGCCTCCATTCCCAAAAATATAAACCCGAGCATGCTCTAAGAAACGATCTAAAATACTAGTCACCTCAATGTTTTCACTCATCCCTTTGATTCCAGGAATAAGGCAACAAATTCCTCTAACAATCAGTTTGATTTTTACACCTGCACCACTGGCTTCATATAACTTTTGAATCATGTCTCGATCTTCCAGACTGTTCATTTTTAAAATCATATGTGCAGGTTTTCCTGCTTTTGCATAAGCAATTTCTAGATTGATTAATTTATTAATGCCACTCCTTGTCGTAAATGGAGACACCAATATTTGTTTGCATTTTGGAACAATCACCTTCTTTTCCAAAAGATCAAAAATACGTTTTACCTCTTTTGATATTTTTCGTTTAGAAGTAATGAGCGCATGATCACAATAGAGTTTCGCTGTTTTTTCGTTGAAGTTACCAGTTCCCAAATAAGCGTAGCGCACCTGTCCGCCATCTTCAGTGTCTTTCGAAACCATCAACAATTTAGTGTGGACCTTAATCCCCGGATAACTATAAATCACAGTTGCTCCTGCCTTTTCTAACTCTCCTCCCCAATACAAATTTGAAGCTTCATCAAATCGTGCCTTTGCTTCAATAAATGCAATCACTTTTTTACCAACCGAAAGCGCATGCAATAGGGCTTTGGTAACTTCCGACTTACTGGCTACTCGGTATAAAGTAATTCTGATTTTTGTAACAGAAGGATTTTCTGCTGCTTCCCAAATTAGTTTTGGAATATAATTATACGATTGGTATGGAAAATGCAAAATGACATCTTGCTGATCAAGTACGTCCATAATGCTTTTCTGATTTCTCAATACTGGATGTTCCAATTGAGGTAGGTCAGCTTCTTTTAATTCTGCTTTGCCCTCTGGGAAAGGAAAGCCGAAAAAGTCGCTAAAATTATGATAACGTGAGCCCGGTGTTAAGTCGTTTTTAGAAAGTTTAAAAGTCTCTTTTAATTTGGCTAAAAGCTCAGCAGGCATATTTTGATCGTAAAGAAATCGAGTAGGCGCACCCTTGTCTCTTTCTGCAATTCGCTCTTTCAACTTTTTTATCAAATCGCCATCGTACTCGTCTCCTAAATATAGTTCTGCATCCCTTGAGACTTTAATGGAATAGGCTGCAACAATATTTTTTTCAGGTAATATTTTCGGAAGGTTGTAACGAATGATGTCATCAATAAAGCTTACGCAAAAGCGATCACTATTTTGAGGGATCTTAATAAATCGACCAAGTTTACCTGATGGAATTGTAACCAAAACGATGTTGTCACTATCGTTCAAATCCCCCTCTAGTTGTACAACGAGATAAAGTTGATTGTTATTTAAAAAAGTAGCGTTATCGTTTTCCACTAAAGGAAGTGCCTGTATCGCAGATGCAAGATGTTCTTCAAAAAATTGGTTGGCAAAGACCTTTTGCTGTTTACCAATTTCTGCATCGTTAATTAAATGAATATTGTGTGCTTGAAGTTGGGGAATGATTTCCTCGCTATAGATCCGTCCAAATTCATTTTGTTGCCAACTTACAATCTTTTGAACAACCTTTAGAATTTTTTTCGGTTTGCGCTCATCCTCTGGCCGTTCCGATTTCTTTAATGCCGTGAATGACCGCATAGAAGCAACCCTTACCTGATAAAATTCATTCAAGTTAGAAGAGTATATAGCCAGAAACTTTAGACGATCATAAAGAGGAACCGAAGGATCGGCAGCCTCCTGCAGCACTCTGTGGTTAAAGGCCAACCAGCTAATATCTCGTTCAGTGAAAATCGATTTTTCCATTGTTTTTGTTTTGCTTTGGCAAAGTACTATTCTTAGTTGGAAAAACAGGCAACTTGAGTTAGAATTAGAGCTAGAATCAAAGTTAAAGTTGGAATTTCCTTCAACCGTAAATCCTACGTTAGAGGGCCATTCTAACTCTAATTCTAATTCACATTCTAATTCTACAACACCGTAACCTTCCCCTCCTGTACCTGTTGACCATCCCTTTTTAGTGTATAAAAATAAACGCCCTTGGCTAACCCAGAAACATCAATCACTGCCTCGTTACCACTGATCCTCTGACTGTAAGCAACCTTACCACTTGCATCTGATAAAGCAAATGATGAGGCAGCTTGTACTTCCGTAAAAGTTAAATAGAGATAATCGCTAGCTGGATTCGGGAAAACCTTCATGAGTGCTATTGGATTGCCAATTGTACCAACAGATAGGTCTACAATTGATAGCTCTGTTCGTCCAGTTTCATTTTCATGAAAAGCAATGAGCTGCTCTTCATTAGAATTAGGAAAAACGGTTAAAGTATCCTTTGTCTCGTTCCAATTGGTGATGGGAAGTGCGTCGCCTGCTTCGTGTGGGAAGAGCATTACTTTAAATCGTGGTGTAACACTATTGCTCTCCACAATTAATCGTGGACGAACCAAATTGGGATTTGAATTGTAGGGCGTTCCGTCGAAGTAGTCAATGTATGCTAAGGTATCCATGCGAGCGGGATCACCAGTGCCATCGTATCCTGTATTTTCTAAAATACGAACCAGTAATCGTCTGTTGCCAGTCGCTTCCGGTTCCATTAGAATTACATCATTTCTATAGTTTTCATTTTGCAAATTAACGACCATTTCTTCTATCGTTAGATCGCGCGCAATCTGTGCCAGCCATTTATAGTTGTGTACGGATTCATCCTTTTTCAAATCATCAACAATCAATACAAATGGTTCGGCTCCTTTTACCATTGCTGTTGTACGAATAACTTTTTCCATCGTGTTTACCCGACGTTTTATCATGCGTTCAAATCTATTTGCATAATGCCATTGCGGATAATCATAAAATGGAATATCAAAATGTGCTTCAGTTTTTGTTTCGTATTGGAAGTCATTCCATGTTTCGGTAACGGCCTCCCAATTATCTGTACCTAGCCAAGGATGATCGTTGTTGATCGCTTGTGACGACCAATGCCAATCCCAATTGTAAGCGTAAGTAGCATCACCTGCAATTGCAGTAAGTTCATCACTAGATTCCCAATGCAGAACCTTTCCCGGTTGTCGACATTTTTTACCATCCGGAGCGGCTACAGCTACACCTTGATTGTCAACGATGATGGTGCTATGAAACCAGCTTGGTTGAAAGGGAGATCCGGCATAACTTTTTCGAATCCAAATACGTCCGTCAGCACTTAACGTAAAATCATTTCGATCACCGTGGGTGTGTCCACCTAAGTCTTGACGACAGTGAAATTGTACGGCCAGTGCATCTGATGTAGTTCCACTTCGCATAACAGCTAAACCACGATCTGATGCAAAATAATCTTTGTCGACGACAGCAGCTGCTTGCGTATCCCAATCGCCATCAACATAGTCAGAGGCAAAAATTGCAGCAGGTAAAAGGTAATTATAATAGGAGTCGTCTGGTCTGATTTGCTGATAAGTATAACCAACCGAATTATCACCCGTCCATTTTTCAATATAATTTCTCCAAACAAAATCTACCGCTTCACTTTGTGGGAAAGCCCACTTCAAACCTACTGCATCGGAAGCATTGAATTTGTAACCACCCACTACAGCATCGCTACCACTTCCTCCCCAAACATCATAAGAGGTAGAACTGTGGCCAAATGGCTGTATGATGGCTGGCAAAAAGTGTTCACCATAAGCACGAACATGCGGGTGACTTAGTAAACTGTATCCGCGTTTTGCGCAAGCGATCATTGTTGTCGAAAAATGATAATTTTTTCCTAAGCCTTCGTAACCTGCACCCGATGGATACCAGCCATAGTTAATGAATGTATGGTAGGTCCGCATCCATCGTTCTGTCAAGTTAGGTTTATAACCCGGTTCACCTTCAATGGCGAGGTTGGGAATGATTTCAAAAGAGTTGAGCGTGGTCCAATTACTGGTATTTGCGTAAGCTGGTAAATAGGCACCATGTCGTGGTTCATCTGGAATAATTTTAACCAATGCTTGTCGTACCAAATCCTGCTGCGCTGTTGTCATTGAATTATAATGTAGGTCATAAGCCAAAGCCATATGTACACCACCAAAGTGATTGAAATTATTGCTACTAGGATTGACATCTGGATCATTGATTGCTAAACTAGCCCAGTGCGCCATTGCCGTAGAAAGTATATCGGCACGTTCTGTATACGTCATGTTAGTAACCGAGTCCGTTTCGCCTGCGAATAGCAAACATTCAAATGCTTCGAAAGCCATTATGCAGGCAGTCATGTGTTTTCGTTTTATATCTACACCATCCCAAACGGTATTGTCT
>CALGLS010000303.1 GCA_937959375.1 uncultured Saprospiraceae bacterium | reverse complement strand
GGCTTCGATGACCAAATCGCAGGTTGCAAAATCAGCCGCATCACCGGTTGTTTTTAGTCGAGCGAGCATGCCTTTTTTTTCTTCGATTGTGATCCGTCCATCATCCAATAACTTTCTAAGATGCTTCTTAATATATTCTTGCCCTCTGTCTGCGATAGCTTTTGAAACATCTTTGAGCACGACTTCCATTCCTGACTTTAAACAGGTGAGTCCGATACCTGAGCCCATTTGTCCTGCTCCAATAACTCCGACTTTTTTGGGACGGAATTTTCCAAACCCTTTTGGTCGACTGATTCCTTCACGAATGGTATTAAGATCAAACCAAAACGCTTTGATCATATTTTTAGAAACATTTGAAATGACCAACTGCGTAAAGTTGCGACTTTCAATTCGACAAGCGGTATCAAAATCAACTTTTGATCCTTCCGACAAGGTGTTCAAAATGGTTTGTGGTGCAGGAAAATTATTGTAAGCTTTCGCCATTAATCCAGCTGACAGTTTTTGAAGTGTCGTTGCAATACACATGTCTTTTGCTGTACCTCCTGGGATTGAACCTTCTTTGGTATCCCATGCTCTTGAAAATTTTTGATTTTCGTTCAACCATCTTTTTGCTTTAAAAATCAGATCGTCTTCATCCGTTGCTAATTCATTAACGATACCAACCTGCAATGCTTCTTTTGGAGAAAAGCGATGTCCGTTATTCAAAACATGAAAAGCTTTTTCAACGCCTAGTAACCACATCAGTCGAATCACCTCTCCCCCACCTGGCATGATACCTAACTTCACTTCAGGATGTCCCAAACGAATCCTTGGGCGATCAATTGCAATCCGATGATGACAAGCTAGTGCTAAACCAAAGCCACTACCAAGTGCAGTCCCATTGATCGCAGCAACAACAGGAACCCCAGGTCGCTCTAATTGTCGATATATTTTTTGTAAATTTTGCGAAAGCTCAAATATCTTAGCGGCATCTTTCGATTGATAAATGTAATCCAAATCACCACCTACTAGAAAGTTCTTTTTTGCAGAAGTAATAATGATGCCTTTTAATTTTCGCTTTGCTTTTTCTTCCTCTAGGTGCTTAAGGATCGGCACCATGGATTGACTCACTTCATGATTAATAATATTGAGATTACGCCCTTCCATGTTCAAGGTCAGCGTTACAATATTGTTTTTATCTTTTTTATATCGAATCATTATCTTTTGATTTGAATTTGCGGAACGAGTTTATACTCGCTCAATAATTGTTGCTACTCCCATACCACCACCAACACATAAAGTGACTAGGCCAACATTCAGGTTTCGTCGTTCTAGTTCATCTAGTAAGGTTCCAATTAGCATGGCGCCTGTTGCCCCTAGTGGATGTCCCATAGCAATTGCACCACCATTTACGTTTAGCATCTCATCGTCAATTTCCATATCGCGTTGTAATTTTAATACTGGAGATGCGAAGGCTTCATTCATTTCCCATAGATCAATATCTTTGGCCTCCATGCCTGCGACTTTCAATGCTTTTTTGACAGCAGGAGTTGGACCTTGTAACATAATGGTTGGTTCGTCACCGACAGTGGCAATACTTCTAATTTTAGCTCGAGGTTTTAGGCCAAGTTCTTTACCCTTTGCCTCGTTGCCGATGAGTACGACAGCGGCACCATCTACGATTCCTGACGAGTTACCAGCAGTGTGTACATGATTTATTCTTTCGAGGAAAGGATATTTTTTTAATGCGATTGCATCGAAGCCCATGCTACCTACATTTGCGAAAGCAGGATTCAGATCAGCTAAAGCTTCTACGGTTGTATTTGGTCGAATCAATTCATCTTTTTCTAAAATAGGTAAACCGTTGATATCAGTGATTGTTAAAACGGAGTCTTTAAAATAACCTTGTTCCCAAGCATGTGCCGCACGTGCTTGCGAACGTACTGCATAAGCATCTAGGGTCTCTCGACTAAAGTCTTCAATGGTTGCAATCAAATCAGCCGACACACCTTGTGGCACATAACCAATTTTGTTGATGACATCTGGGTCAAAGCCCAAAGCGCCACCATCGCTGCCCATTTTAGTGCGACTCATACTTTCTACTCCACCTGCTACGATCATACTCTCCCATCCTGAGCGAACTTTCATAGCGGCAAGGTTGACTGCCTCTAATCCAGATCCGCAAAATCGATTGATTTGAATACCTGCAACTCCTTCATCCCAACCCGCATGCAATAAGGCGGTACGGGCAATCACTGCTCCTTGATCTCCGATTGGAGTCACACAACCAATCACGCAGTCTTCAACCTGTGAAGTATCCAAATCATGTTTTTGCTGTAGAGTGCTGAGGCAGGTAGACAATAGATTGAGCGGACGCACTTCATAAAGCGCACCTGTAGCTTTACCTTTTCCTCGTACTGTTCGTAATGCACTGTATATATAGGCTTCTGTCATTGTTTGTCTTATTTTATCTTTTGACATCTTTCGTGGTCAAAGAACGTTATTTTTAGCAGTTCTCTAAAAGACTTAGGGAACAAAAATATCAAGTTTTAAGGAAACTGTGAACTGCATAATTATTTATTACGGGATTCGTCCACAAATAGTTGATACAAGTAGAAGATTTTAGTGTATTGAGAGTGGAATTCTTACTTTTAGTCTGAAGATGGAAGTTAGAAGACTGAGTATATGAAAGATCAAAGTAAAATTTCAATACGCTTGATCGTCTTACGTGTACAATTGAGATTGAATCCTGTTTGAAGCTATTTGGCTTTAAACCTTTTTTGTAAGTTGACTTGATAAAATTTACGTTTTCAATTTTCTAACTTTAAATTAATTCACTCAGTAATTATAGTTAACAATGGCTAACAAAAAATTAAAAACAACCCCGTTTGCACGTTTTTTTGTATTCCTAATCTTTTT
>CALGLS010000302.1 GCA_937959375.1 uncultured Saprospiraceae bacterium | reverse complement strand
TTCTCCGCACGCTTCCGCAACTTCTTATCATTCCCAACCGCATCATCATTTAGGATCACCACCAAGTCAGTATCCGTCTCCAAAAGGAAATCCGCTGTCCCTTCAAAACGCCTAAACTGATGATCCAACTTTAAAGGATACAACTTTTGCATTTTCTTAAACTCAAACTGATCATCCAATTGATTATAAAAAGAAGCAGAACTTTTTACCAAATCAACAGCCTCCAAATCTTCCGACAATTCATAACGATCAAGATGCCCCTGTGCTATATCATTTCGTAACACTTCGTCGTATTTTGGATTATCTCCAACAATAAATGCACACATCATCTTTCCAAGTTCATAACGATTCAAATCTTCTATTCCGTCAAGGCCAGCACTGCAACTAATACTGGTTTGTATTTTCATTTTTGGTAAAGACTCCTCTTGTGGATCAATCATATAACTGAGTTGATTCTTCATACCATTCCGCTCAGCGAGATAAGGAATCTTTTCAGCAGCGATGTCTGCAGTAGCAAAATCTCTCGGAAAAAATTCAACATCCGTATTCTTTGCAACAGGAAGACCATTCCAATCCCAGGGGGTATTCGCCTCGTCTTCTTGTAAGGTTGGATAATCACCCTGACCTTCGTGCCAAACTCGATTCAACCAATTGGTTACTGCTTTTCGAGTTGGAAAAATAAGATAGTCGCGGGCTCGAGTGACACCAACATAAAGCAAACGAGCATCTTCTTCTAGCGCATTTTTTTTCGTTTCAGCGAAAGTCTCACTTGCTTTTATGCGTTCATCCAACAAGGTATTTTTTCCTTGCACCCCATATGGATTGACCCAATATCGAATCCAACGGTTACCGAGCAAGTTATTCAAATCAACTTTTTCACTTTCAGAAATGATGCTGATACCAAAAACCGATTCACGCGGTTTACCTTCTAAACTATGACAAATCACAACGGGCCATTCCAACCCTTTACTTTTGTGGTAAGTCATTACGTTTACGGCATCAGGGCCAGCGCCAGAACCTTGTGCATCCTTTTCATTTCCTGCTTGATCACTCAACCACAACAGAAAACCACCTAAGGAAGCCGCCGCATGCAAACGGTTACTCGCCTCTTCATAGTGCAAGGCGTAATGTCGCAACATATCCACGTTGGCCATCCGCTGTTCTGTTTTGCCCCAAGAGGCAATCACACGTTTCAAATCCAATTCTTCTATCACCAGATCTAAAATTTCTGCACCGGATAAATCGGCTACTTGTTCTCGTAATTCGTGTAAACGTTGGATGTACTTATTTTTTTCTGCCCAGCGTTCGTTCCAAGAGTTTTGGTTTTCTGGTTTTTCCAAATACTCTAATCGATCTTCGATAATTTCTTCGGTATTCATCTCGTTTGTCAAATGCAAAATTTCTGCAATCGACAATGAGTCGGAACGATGTAAAATAAATTTAAGACAAGCCAACACCAATTTAGCCTCAGCTGTAAACAACAAACCTACGCGGGCAATCGCTGCCTTCAACCCAGCTCGATGCAAACATTCTGCGACAGCTATGCATTCCGCATTGGAACGACAAAGCACTGCAATATCTCCTGCCTTTATTTTTTTAGTGGTTGTTTCGCCTTTCGGCAAAAACATCACATCACGATCTAATAACAAACGTTTGACGGAAGAAGCAATACAATTTTCCATCCAAGGTTTACCAGGCATTCGCCCTTCGCCATCAAACTCAAAATGCCAGTGGTGAATTGCATCACTTAGTTGAATAGGCTCTGCTTTGAAATTGGGATCCGTTGGATTATCCGCCTTGGTACGTTTCGCTTCCAAAGCCACCTGCTCTTTCGGCAACATGTGAAATGCTTTTGTAAAAAGCGCGTTTGTCAAGTTGACAATATCCTCTCGTGATCGCCAAGAATGTTTTTGAATGTCTTCTTCTTTTATTCCACCCGTTTGTCGGATAATTTCTTGCATCAATTTTGGGTCAGCACCACGGAAACCATAGATGGATTGTTTGGGGTCACCCACCCAAATCGAATGCTTGACAATGCTAGAAAGTTTCAAAAATATTTCCAACTGAATTGGATTGGTATCTTGGAATTCATCTACCATCAGTAAGTCAATTTCTTCTGACAGTACTTGCACCACTTCCTCATTTTCTAATAACTTCCGCACCAACATTTCCATGTCAATGTAGTCAATCAAACCACGTTGTTTTTTATAATTGTCGTACTCTTCAATTGCAGCAATCACAATTTCGAAAATATAGTACAAGTAATTTTGAATGTCTTTATGAAACTCAGGATGTGCGTCATGTGCTTTCGCAAATTCGATTAGTTCTTCTACGTCTCCGCGACTTTTAGCTCCTACTTTTGATTTTGAAACTTTCACCCACTCATGCCAATTCAACGAACCTTTTAGTCGAAGATTATTTCGAATGCCTTTTAGAATATTAGTGGCAGTCACTGTCGTTTTTGTCGCATCTGCATTTGCCTCAATATTGCTGATTGATTGATCTAGCAATTCCTCTAACTTCTTATTCAGCGCTTCCGGAGAGGTCTTGGTTTGCTTACTCAAAAACTTGCTAAACGATTCAAAAGAGAGCACCTTACTTTTTTCCAATACTTCGGTCGAAAAATTATTTCCACGAGCTACATCGGTTAAGTTTTTTACTTCTTTTCGCCAATCGTAACGATCATTGCTATTGAGGCCAATCCGCTCACTGAGGTATTCCATATCCTCGATTCGCTTTTGCGTAAGCACCGTCGCCAATGATTTGTTAAACAAAATCTGTTGGTCTTCATCAGCAATGATATCTACCTCCGGCGAAACACCTGCTTCAAATGCAAAGCGCTTGAGCAGTTTCACTCCAAGTCCGTGTACCGTCCCGATGAGTGCGTTGGTCAAATCATTTGCCGCCTCAGGCAAACCTTCCTCTAACAAACGAATGCGGACTCGCTCTTGTAATTCGGCAGCAGCCTTATTGGTAAAGGTAGTGGCGATGATCCCGTTGGCACGTACGCCCTCTTGGAGTAGCTTAACCATTTCTTCGGTGAGTCGATATGTTTTCCCGGAACCTGCTCCTGCGGAGATAATTTTTATATTCATTTATGTTTGCTTGTATGGCGAAAATACGAAAAACCTGATGGAATTAGAATGGGAATTAGAATTAGAATTAGAATGGCCCACTAACGTAAGCTTACGTTAACGGGCCATTCACATTCACATTCTAATTCACATTCTAATTCTAATTTCGATTCACATTCTAATTCACCACGATTTCATCCATAAAGAACCAAGAAGGCTCACCTGGAGCAAGGTGCCAATCCGGATTTTTCTTATTCCCCTCAATCTTAACTTTGACAAAACGAGCCTCGTGCGCATCAAAGGCGTGAGAAAGAAATCGAAGTTCTACACCACTAGGTCCATCACGAGGTTCATATTTTTCGGAAACGACCTGCTCGTAATTTTTGCCATCTTTTGAAGTCCATACTTGTAAACCTCTTGGAGCAAAAACCCAAGCGTTTGTATTTTCCATGAAGCCTACTTTTATTTCTTTCATTTCGAAAACTTCACCGTAGTCTAGTACCGTGGTTACATTACTACCTTGCCACCCCATCCATGACGGACTTTTTACAAAGTTGCTTCCACGGGCGAGATCACTCAGTGTTTGTGGTCCCTTGCCGGGATAGTCGGGACTTGGTTCTTTGCTTAGCGTAATTTTTTTTGCGAGCTTATTTATTTTCACAAGTTCTTTCTTGAGCGGATCACTTTTAATCCAACCATCTTTAATGGCGAGTGCTTGCAGATCAGCCGACTGGGTTAATATGACAGAATCTTTGAATTGAAGCGACTCTTCGTTGGGTTCGCTACCGTCAAGTGTATAAAAAACATTAGCCCCTTTGAAGGAAGATTTGAGTTTAAAAATTAGTGTGTCTTTAAATAAATTTCGCTTACCAATGATCTCAATATTTGGAGCATTTAGTTTAACATCTGCAAAAACGTCATCACCGGATTGCATGGTTATTTTTAAATTAGGGATTGCTGCCTTTAGTTTTTGAATACCCTCTGTTGTTACTTTAGTTTGCCAGAGATAAAGCACCTCAAGGTTTTTCAGTTTTTCTAAATGAACCAGTCCTTCATCTGAGACATCTGTTTGATAAAGATTGAGGTACTCGAGGTATTTTAAATCGCTCAATTGTTTTAATCCAGCATTTGTAATCTTTGTTCCTTGAAGGTACAGACGACTTAGATGCTCTAGATTTGAAACCTTTTTTAGCGCATGGTCATCTACACTGGAATGTCCCAAATCGAGGTCAATGATTTGTTTTGAGAAATTGCCTAAGCTAGCAATGGTTTTACTTGAAATATTTTCATCGTTGGACAAGTCAACCTGCAAGAGCGGACTATCTTTTGCCAATGACCAGATACGAACACCTTTATCATTTAGTGCTTTTATTTTTGAAGGATTAGCTGCTGGGATGTCTAATGCAAAAACACCTTTCGGACGCAGATTCATTTTTTCAATAATCGTTTTCACGGCATTGGGTTGCTTAATGGAATCTAAAGGTTGACTAAAAGTCGCACCTTCTTCAATCCACCATTCCAACAAACTTAGTTCATCTTCTGTTAATTGATTTTTTCCACGAGGAGGCATGTGCTCTTTGTTGTCAAGCGGTAGTTTTGCTCTTTGCAGAAAAAGGCTTTGGGAAATATCTCTAGCTTTTAAGAAATGACCGCTGTCTCCACCTTTTTTGATCCCATCTGCAGTAGTCATGAGTAAACCTCCCTTGATTTTTTGTGTGTTGTGGCATTGCACGCATTTGTCCTCAAATATAGGTTGAATGATTCCGCTGAATATTTCAGTGGAGCCAGTAATAAGTGGTGTATCTTTTTTGGAACGATTGAATTTGGTAAAGACGGGACGATAAGTCGATAGGTGATCAACACCATGCGTCAGTGAGCCTCCTATATGTCCGGTAAAACCTAATAAAGCTGCCAAGCCAAGAAATCCTACGAAGGAAATTCGAGAATTATTTTTCGCTTTTTTTAACCCATAAACAACGAAGGTCAAAGCGGTGGTTGCTATTCCCAACCAAAAGTGCTGATCTAATAAATTGATTTCATAACCACCTTCAAAGGAAAGCAAATAACCACTTATGGAAGTCAGCACAGAAAGTACCGCCGACCAAAAAAGTATGAAAACGATAGCGCTGTCATAGCTTTCTGTTTTTCTAAATCGGGCTGTGATTTCCATCAAAAATGCCATTGCGATAAAGCCAATTGGCAAATGCAATAATAAAATATGGTATCGTCCTAAGTAGTGTAATATTTCCGGATAGCTTGTCATTATTCAAAAATCAATTCGTCCACGAATAACCAAGTCCCCTTCCCTGCCCGCAGATGCCATTCGGGAATTGTCTTTGTATTTTTAATGCGCACTTTCAGTTTTGATGTTTTACATTTCACAAAAGTGCAGGTATGAAATTGCAAATTCGGTTTTTCCATTTCTTTTAGGATGTCAATCTTTGTCTCTCCTACTTTTACCCATTTTCCTTTTACCTCTTGGAGCCACACTTCTATTCCCTGTGGCGGAAAAATCCAGGAGTTCGGATCTGAAATGGTGCTAAGTGTCACGGATTGTAACTCTATGGTATCTAAAAAAGTGTATTCAACTTCTACATCTTCTTTTGCTATTCCCAACCAATTGCCATCTCTAAAATCTAGACTTCCTTTTTTGTGATCGGTCAGACTGCTTACGCCATCTCCAGGATAATTCTCGTGTGGTAATGGAATTAACGATGCTTCATTCAAACGTATTTTCTGCGCTTTGAAGAAATTCTTTTTACTAACTTCACTCTCGTAACATTGAGGATGAAAGGCGATGGCTTTTAACACCGTGCTTTCTTTTAACAAAATAGGTTTGTAGTATAATTTTGAATCTGATGTGGGATCACTTCCATCTAGCGTATAGTAAATTTTCACATCTTCCATTGCTAATTCTATTTTCACGAAAGTGCTATCCAAAAATAAAACTTGTTCACTTTGAATGATTGGACTCGCTAGTTGGAATGGGGAAATGTTTTGCGCTAAGCAAGTTACGGTCATTAATTGACAGAGAATATAAAGTGATATTTTTGACAACTTTCTTTGCATTAATACTTAAAGGAATATAATGAATTCGTTTTAAGAAAACTAATCGCCGGATACGCAATCGTATTTTTTTCCTGGGACAGGATCAACATGATTATCAGGATTTTTCTTTTGCCGCAGATGATTTATAGGATTGTTCTTCTCTCTAAAGCTTCGCTTTGTCGAGAACTTAAACGTGGTGCTCCACACTTTTTTATCGCGATTGTGGGAAACTTCCAACCTCCCACCTCCAACTTCCCATTCTCTTCTACACCCTCACCAATTTGATCGGATAAGTTTTCCCCGAATTCCATTGTGCAACATACAAATTTTTATCCTCATCGACACACACATCGTGCGGATGTTGAAAAACCTTTACGGTTTGATACATTTTTTGCAAGACATTGTCCTTATAAGTCGGAATGCTTCCTCCTGGATTGGAAATCACTTGATTGTTTTCATCCAGAATGCAAAGGTAACCAGACTGTGAATCAAATGGTGGTTTCGAAACGAGTACTGCCATGTAAACATTCTTATCGTCTACTACTGGTCGACAAATAAACGCACCGGGGAGATCAATCGTTTCCAAATGTTTTCCTTTGAGGGAAAAACGTTTGAGTTGATTTCGCTGACGAGCGGAGATTAAAAGGGTTGGTTTTGAAGTTCGGGTATCAAGACAAATCCCATGCGCATTATCAAAATGCTTATCGCCCTCTCCTCTTCCCCCAAAGATGTTTTTCAATTTTCCTTTTGAATTGTAATGTAAAATATATTGTTGACCATAGCCATCGGCTACGTAGATATCTCCGCTAGGAGCAATTGCTGTTTCGGTTGGAATATACTGACTTGCTTCTTTGTATTTTTTTGAGTCTTTGGGCCAAGGCAGGGTCATTACTTCTTTTCCGTCCAAGGTGGTTTTTATTACTTCGTGTCGGTTGTTGTCAGCAATGTAAAGAAACTCTTCGCCACCTTCATCAGAAATCGAGAGTCCGTGGGCTCCCGGATAATCGCTTCCCCAAGTGGATAGGATTTTCCCGGATTTGTCATAAATAATGATGTTGTTTTTTGTTTCATTCGTCAACAGAATGATGCGACCTTTTGAATCTTGCACCATTTCGTGGCAGTCGTTGACGGGATAGAAATTGGAGTTGAGTGCGCCCCAGTTGAGGTCGACTTTGTATTGGTGATTGTTGTGACCGATTGTGAAGGTGGAAAGTTTTTCTTTTTTGTTCAGTATGCTGTACCAAGGGAGTATCGCTGTGGAGGCTAGCGCAGTGGTGGATTTTTTTATGAAGTTTCTTCTTGATTTTTGCATATCTTTTTTTTTGCGAATCCCAGAGCGATGCTTCGGGGCTTGGAGCATCCTTTCAGCCTTATTAGGCGAGTAGGTCTTTCATTACTTTACCGTGGACATCAGTAAGACGAAAACGACGTCCTTGGAATTTGTACGTTAGTTTTTCGTGATCGACGCCGAGTAGGTGCAACATGGTAGCTTGAAAATCATGTACGTGCACGGGGTCTTTTACGATGTTGTAACCGAAGTCGTCGGTTTCACCGTAAACCATTCCGGGTTTGATGCCACCTCCGGCCATCCATATGGTGAAGCTGCGGGGGTGATGATCGCGTCCGTAATTTTTAGCAGTGAGTGTTCCTTGCGAATAATTCGTTCTTCCAAATTCGCCTCCCCAAACGACTAACGTCTCATCTAGCAAGCCACGTTGTTTCAAATCTAACACTAGTGCCGCAGATGCTTGATCTACGTCTTTTGCCTGTCCTTTTATTTGGTCGGGCAAACGTTCGTGCTGATCCCAGCCCATGTGGTAGAGTTGGACAAACTTTACATCCTTTTCGATTAGGCGACGCGCTAGTAGACAATTGGCTGCGAAGGTACCGGGCTTCATTGAATCAGGGCCGTACATTTTATAGATATGGTCTGGCTCTTTGTCTACGTTCATGATGTCAGGAACAGAGGTTTGCATGCGATAAGCCATTTCGTATTGTGCAATGCGGCTGTGAATTTCGGGATCACCGAATTCATCCATTTGCTTTTGATTTAGCGATACGATTTTATCTAGCATTCTGCGTCGAGAAAGACTGTCAATGCCTTCTGGATTTTGTAAATAAAGGACAGGGTCTTTGCCCGAACGAAATTGAACGCCTTGATGTAATGAATGTAAAAATCCGTTGCCCCAAAGTCGGGAATATAATGGTTGCCCAAATGGCCGACCGGTACCACGTGAAAGTAG
>CALGLS010000301.1 GCA_937959375.1 uncultured Saprospiraceae bacterium | reverse complement strand
ACGTTTCTAAAAGCAAACACCTGCTTAATAAAACGTTTTAGAGACTTTTTTCATTTATCAAAAAGGTGCATCGCACCGCAACTGTTTGTAAAATAAGCATTCACGAAAACCTCAGAGGTGCATCGCACCGAATCCGTTAGTCTTCGGTTAAAGCATAAAACTAAAGTAGGATTAATTAACGAAACCCTTGTGCTCAAAGGAAGCAGACGTATACTAAACTTTTAAAGTTTAGTATACGTTTTCAAAAGCAAACACCTGCTTAATAAAATTTTTTAGAGACTTTTTTCATTTGTCAAAAAGGTGCATCGCACCGAATCCGTTAGTCTTCGTTGAAAGTATAAAACTAAAGTAGGATTAATTAACGAAACCCTTATGGCCAAAGGAATCAGACGTATACTAAACTTTCAAAGTTTAGTATACGTTTTCAAAGTAAATAAAAATTCCCATCACAACTTTCATCGCAATGGGAATTCCTAAATCCGGAAGTTCGAACATACTTACCGCAATAAAACTAATGAACCAATCACCTTGTAATCTCCATTCTCTTTCTTCACACCACGCCATCCCGATCCATCCTTAAAGATTCCAGAACATTTCCAAACATATACATCCTGAGGTAACAATTTGCCATCTACAATTCCATCCCAACCTTCTGATGGTCGACCTTGATCATCTAACTCCGTTGTTTCCCAAAGCAATTGACCATAAGTCGAAAAAACCTGAAGACGATACTCTTTTAAACCAATTCCTTTTGCTTTGAATACACGCACGTCCCCAATTCCTTGCTCCGGAGAAAAGGCATTCGGCAAGAACAAACCATTGATGAATTCTGGTGTAAAACTCACAAGCGTATCATCCACACAGCCATATTCATTACTCGACTCTAAATAAATTTGATGTGCACCGTTGTTATTAAAACGATGACTAGGATTTTCCTCAATGCTGGTTGCGCCATCAGAGAATTCCCAAAAGAAATTATCTGAATGCAGCGATAAATTAGTCATTTCGTAAGAACCATCACCACCCGTTTCAATGGCCTCAAAGTTGGCAACAGGAGTAGGGTAGATTTCGATTAAATCTGAAAACTGCATGGTGTCAGGGCATAGACCGTTGATACTCGCAATAAGTTGAACTGGATAACTGCCTGCTCTCTCATACAAGTGCAGTGGATCGGATTCGGTTGAGGCTGTCTCGTCTCCAAAATTCCACAAAAATTGATTGCTAAAAGAGGAGTTATTACTAAAGGTAACTTCCACTGGTGCACAACCATTCATTGATGAAATTTCAAAGCTCGCTTCTGGTAGTTCATATATTTCAAAGCTGAGGCTAAATGTATCTGAACAACTAAACTGATTGTACGAAATCAAGGTGACTTCGTAAGTGCCAGCTTCCGTATAGATATGTTCTGGATCAGTAAGGTCGGATGTACCACCATCTCCAAACGTCCACTCATAATCAATCGCTTCATCTGTACTGTTTTGAAAATTAAAAGTAACTGGAAGCCCACAATCGGATGATCTCGTGTAGGTGAATGCCGATTCTGGTTGTGGTTGAACAATGACATTGTAAATCGTAAAATCTTCATAACAGCCGTTGAGATCAGTCGCCCGTAAAGTCACCTCGTAGGTACCTGCTTCTAAAAAAGTATGGGTAGGATTCTCTTCAATGGTCGTGTTGCCATTCCCAAAATCCCATTCGTAAAACATAGCTTCGCTAGAAGTATTATTAAAGCTAACTTCAAGAGGTGCGCAACCATAAGTGGTTGATGGTTCAAAGTCTGCAGTTGGTAATTCCAAAACGATTACCTCAGAAGTATAAGTGGCAGGGCATTGATTGAAAATCGAAATACCAGTTAAGGTAACGGTATAAACGCCCGCAGAATCAAATACATGGACCGGATTGTTTAATGAAGAAGTATCTCCGTCTCCAAACTCCCAAAAGTGACCGGAAGTGTTAACCGCTAAATTTGTGAAGGCAATGCTTTGTTCGGCACATACCGTTTCAGCATGCTCAAAACTTACCTCCGGAGCAGGAAAGACCGTGATGTTGAAAAGCATGGTGTCGTATCCACAATCTGAACTTGCATATTGAATAACTTCGTAATCACCAGGCTCCGTATAAACATGTGTAGGTTCTGCTAAAGAAGAAGTGTTACCATCTCCAAAATCCCAATCAATTGTTGCGGTAGAGGTACTGAAATTTGTAAACTCAACCGACAAGGGAGCACAGCCATTATTAGTAGAAGCCTGAGCTGCAGCGATAACGTTGGCTGGCTCAACTAGTAAATCTACAATAGCGGTATCTGAGCCACAGAGGTTCGAACCAACTAATGTTATCGTATAAGTTGAAGCTAGCGAATCCGTAAAGAAAGCCTCCGTTTCAGGGAATTGTTCGGTAGAGGTATTGCCGTTTCCGAAATCCCAAAAATACTCAGAGGCAGAACCTGTTGATGAATTGGCAAAGTCGACTAACACTGGTGAACATCCTGTTAAAGGAACCAGACCAAAGTTGATATCTGGAATTGGACGAACCACAATTAAGTTTTGATAAATGCTGCTTCCGCAAGGATTACTGACTGTCAAAGTGATCACATAAGTTGTATCAAAGCTTGCTTGCTCAAAATAAATAATGCCTGGGTTGGCTGCTGTACTGGTTTGGAAATCACCGAATTCCCAGTAGTAACTAAGGCTGTCGCCAAAACTCTGATTATTAAATTCAACACCAGTGTTTGCACAAGTTTCTGTTACGAGTGGTTCAAATAAAGCCACTGGAACATCCGCAATTTCAATATCGTGTGCAACGGTATCCGTGCAACCAAACTCATTTTCAATAATTAAAGTCACCGTATATTCACCAACAGCGGTGAAGGTATACGTTGGATTCATTTCTGTAGAAGTTCCTGCGCCAACTCCAAATTGCCACAGGTAGTTATTCCCCGGAGATGACAAATTGGTAAACTGTACCGACTCATTTCTACAAGCAAAATCGGGCATACTAAATGCCGCATTTCCAACAGGATTAACTGTAATCAGTAAGTCGTCAGCATTGGTACAACCACTAGGATCAGTATAGGTATAGGTGAAGGAATAAATACCATTTCCATTCGTCAGAGGATTAAATGTATTTCCGATAAGGATCGCATTATTATTAGAAACCCATTGGCCACCTGAAGGACTTGCTTCTAAAAAAATGACATCTGTATTGATGCAAGTTTCAACATCGTCCATGGTGTTTACTTCTGGAATCGGTAGTACTACAATTTCGATATCGTCCATTGCGACACAATTGCCTGCACCGATAGAGTAGCTTAAGGTATGTGTGCCTACTCCCGCCAATCCCGGATCGAAGAGAGAACCATTAAGTCCGAGACTTCCATTTGCATTCCATGTTCCTCCAGTTGGTGAGGCTACTTGACTGAGGTCAATGATGTCAGCGTTTTCACAAATTTCAAAATCATTTCCAGCATTGACACCTTCTGTTTCCACAAGTGTGATAATTGCTTCTGCTGTATTTTCGCAATACATGTCATCAATGTAAGCATAGGTTAGCGTATAGCTTCCAGCACCTCCAGCTGCCGTCGGATTAAAGTTGTCGCCAACTACTGCTGGTCCTGACCAGGTACCGCCTGCAGGTGTTGCGTAGGGTAGGGCGACCAATCCTGGACTGATGCAATAGCTCGTATCGCTTACTGAAATAACTGGAAGTGGAATGACTTCCATATTCATATTCTCACTGTCTGAACAATTGGTAAGTGGGTCTCCAAAGTTATAGGTAATGGTATGTATTCCAACACCAGCTATCGCTGGATCAAAACTATTGCCAACGATTCCAGTTCCGGACCATGTTCCTCCCGTAGGAGTTACAGCACTCAGATTATAGGCTGCTTCATTGATACACAAAACTTGTTCGTTTGGCATTTCAATAACTGGTAATGGTGTAACAGTAACTAGTAATTCTTCTTCTAAAATACAGCTTCCTTGATCTACGGAATAGGTCAATGTGTTTTCTCCAATATTGTCAGCACTTGGTGTGAATTCACCTGTTGGAGTTACATCGTTCCCAGACCATGTTCCACCCGCAGGAGTTCCAGTTACAAAGAAAGGAGCTTCGTTTTCACAAACGATGACATCATCGCTTACGGTTATGACACCACTAGACTCTATCACTAAATTTTGTGTTGCGCTAGCTGTTCCACATTCATTGGTAACCGTTACTTCTATCCAATATGATCCGGGGATGGGATAACTTATATTGGTAGGGTACAGTTCGTTTGACGTTGATGGTGTTGCTCCCGAGAAGGTCCATTCTACCGTTGAATTGAGACCGTAGTTTAGGTCAATCGTTACATTATCATCATCAAAATCAAGTGTTGTTTCATTACAGAAAGTGGGTAGTGGATCAAGACTCACTTCTGGTGCTGCTGCTATGGTAAGTATCGTATCCCAAGTTCCAACACCACAGTGATTGACCGCTTCTAATTGAACGTGGTACTCGCCAGCTTCTATAAACATCACTTGTAAATCAGTGGTGTAATCATTAAAGGTATCTATATATTCCCAACCTTCGTTCGGATCAATGTCCCATTCAAATACGAGGCTGTCGCCAACTGATTCATTTGTGAAATAACCAATGGTCGGAATGCAGTTTTCATTTCCTGGTGAGGTTGCTGCTTCTAAATAAGCTGACACACCAATTTCTGATCCTTCAAATATTTCAACCGATTGTGCATAAGTTTGTAGTCCGCAACTAGGACTATTTATCGTCATTTCGATGGTGTAATTTCCTGGTATTAAAAAAACAACTTCAATTTCTTGAGAAGCAAAGGTATTTCCAGCAACGATTTCCCAATGTATTCCTGGGACACCCGGTGTGATGCTCCAACTGGGTGATAAGTCCGTACAAGTTCCTGCGGCCACTTCACCTAGTCCATCCGAGTCATTGGTAAATGTGTAGACTGTGCCTTCACAACCAATGGCGGGTTGATCTACATCAAATAATAACTCTAGAGGTTCACTTAATTCTATCGGTTCAATGGTTGCTTGTGAGGTACCACATGGATTCGTGGCTAAGATTTGTACATCGTATGCATTGTCGTAATTTCCTGTTGAAGTCGTAATGTCGCAAGATGTTTCTAAAAAGGTATAGGAAAAAACCGAGGGTACATCTTCTTGTTGGTAAGTAGCAACTAGTTCACCACTTACGTAAACGGTGTAGACTGTTCCCGTTGCATTATTTGCTGTATTTGTCAATGGAAAATCAATGGTAGCTGGTACACAAAGTCCTACCGTGTTACCTGGGTTGGCTAAACCAACAGAAGGGTTACTTCCATTGTATAGTGTGTATGAGTTGGTATTGATACAACCACTAATACTTGTCACCGTGATGGTAATGGTGTAAAAACCATAAGTTGTATAATCATGTGAAATGGTAGAAGTATTTGAGAAGGTGCTGTTATCAAACCATTCTACGCTGCCATCTCCCCAGTTAATAGAATAGGATTGATTGATCGCATATGAGGTAGAAGCGTTGTAAAGCTCCAAACTTATTTCAGGATTACTACTACAAACTCTGATTTGATCATCTTCTAAAATTCCTGAACCTGGAATAACTCCGATACTTGGGTCGGGAGAACCACCTACAGTAATGTCCATGGTATTACACGCAATTCCATTTTGATACAGCACTACAGTGTATGGTGTATCATCGTTGTTTGCAGGGTAAGTGAAGTCAGCAGATGTGCTAAAAGCGTCAATCAAATTATCGTTATTAAAATCCCAGGCATAAGAACCTGAAGGATTATCAACATTGAAATTGACAGAGGTAGCAGCACAAGGACTCGAGTTTGAAATAAGAATGTTGCATTGGCTGAATGCAGATTGTATTCCTAATATGGTGAGGAGTAGTGTTGTAAAAATGAATGTATTTTTCATATTCTGTCAGTTATTTAGTAATGAGATTGGGGAATTTTAAAAATTGCTGTTCTTCTCTAACTGGTCAGTATGGAGTTTGTCGTTGTTGCAGTGTCGTATGTTCAAGCTGTATCTGTTATGTTTGTTATGTCATTAGAAGAAATGATAACAATCAAGTGCTCTTTTTCCGTTTTTACGTTTGCCTCCACCAGAGCCTCCAAAAATGGAAACGGTAGAATTTCCTGTCCATCTAAATGCGATCTCATAAACATTTCCTGCTCTTGCACCTACACCGGTAGTGTTGGCATCATAGCTAAATCCGATAAACATTTTTTTGCCTTTATTGTATTCCACATAAGCACCAAAGGCTAGTATCCATGCATTTGTATTCTTATGATGAGAGAGTACGTTCTTATTCTGATAAAGTGCACCAACGTAGTAACCGTTGTACAGCAAGTAAGCACCATAAGTAAAAACTTGTAAGTTGTCTTTAAACTTAAATAAACCATCGCCTTGAACATCAGCTTTGAAATTTGGAGAAATCATCAACTCATTTTTTCCTCTATTGAAATAGGTAAGTGGAATCATGGAGCCAGCGTGGAACGTCATTCTAGGAGTTAATTTAGTTTCTAAATTCTGTAAAGACTCCTGACCTGCATTACCACCGAAAAGGGCAGGTAAGTGACTCATACTAAAACCAATACTATGATGTACATCTCTAAATCGTCTTTTGAATAAATTCATGTCTGAATTAAATCGCCAAAGAACACCCATGTTGAAATCAGTATAACTCGTTTTGTCTGCCACTGGAGTAAAACTTGTGGCGTATACATTTCCATTGACCTGATCTAACTGATCTGAAAAAATCAGTTTGTCCCAATCAACGCGCTTCTGATTCCAGTTTGCTTCTATACCAATATGTATGTTGTGTTTTTTCATTGGAATGAGGTAAGCATATGACATTCCTATTGAGGTTGCATTTAACTGGGCTAAACCTTGTGTGTTGTGAAAGAAACTTAGACCAATTCCACTGTTGATGAAAGGCTCTTGGATTTCGGCTGAAAAGCCATATGTCCTAAAACCTTGATCTACGTTGACCCATTGCATACGCGAAACACCAGCCACAGAAAGGCCAGACTCCAAGCCTGTAAAGGCTGGGTTTAAGTAAATCCGATTGGCGTAAAACTGCGAAAAAGAGGGGTCTTGAGCAGTAGCCTGTCCTAGGCATATGAATCCCAGGATAATGGTAAACATTATTCTCATGTTAGCGTGTTATAATTAAATAATAGCAACTGAGGGGGCAAACTTAGTGATATGTGTAAGGACTACTTTCGTTGGATGGGGGAATCCGAAGTAGATGGTAATATGGGATATACAGAGGTATACCCAAATGGTGTACCAAAGCGATTTTATATTCAGTTAATATGTGACACCTAAGACGAGTTGTTGTTTGGATAATAAACAGCAGAATATTTAAAGGGGAAAGAAAATATATACTTAAATGATCAATTTAAAAATTTTTGGATTACTTACATAGGCTTGAAATTGTGACAAAAAAATTCCAAGTAGATTGTAAATATTTAACATATAGATTAAGAAAATGCTGATTTTGAACACTTTATAAATTGTTTTTACATGAAAAACGTCGAATTAGCATCTTTGAGCGTGAATCGATTTAGAAGCCATTTAGTACAAAATCACAGATCATATCTCGGTAAATACTGCGCTTATCCTTTGACATATGTCGCCAAAGGTCTCCGTGATTAAGTCGGTGAACATATACTGTTTGAAAATCGCGGAAGTCTGTTTCACGGATCGCATCCTCAAAAATTTGAGTATAATTGAACATGTTCATATCCGAGATTAAAAGTAGTGGAACACCCAGATTCTCTAGGTAATTGGTAGGAGAGGCTTCTATAAAATGAGCTTCTGTATCGCCGAAAACGGCCTTTACGTGTTCGTCAGCTAGATGCTTACGCGTTCCGTCAAGGAAGGCCTGATGGTAGTTGGAAACGTCGTAAGTTCCTCCGATTGGAATGTATCCTTTAATATGACTAAGGTCTAAACCAACTTCCTTCAAATAACGATCGTCAAGGCTAATGAGTGCGGCTAAGTGGGCTCCAGAGGAGAAACCGCCAATGTGTATGCGATTGCGATCATAGCCGTAGCTTGCTGCGTTATCATATAGCCACTTAAAGGCAGCTGCGATATCTTTAATGTGTTCAGGATGCTGCACGCCTTCGGTCAGTGTTGAATCTTTCCATACGGCGGAACTGAGTCGATGACCTACGGATGCAACGGCAATGCCTTCTTTTGCAATTTGTCTCGCGAGATCCATTTCCATATTTCTATTGACGTATGACCAGGCTCCTCCACCGATCCAGATAAGTAGTGGTAAACTATCTACTTCTTGGGGGAGAACTAGGTTTAGTTGTTGGAGTGTGTCGTTTGTTATTTTGGATGGGGAGAGGTAACTGATGTCATTAATTTCCTTTAGTATTAACTCAGTTTGTGCTTGGCAGTTGATGGTGCCGATGAAAAGGATATTTAGTAAGATGGTATAAATTATGTTTTTCATGACGTTATTTTTTTGAATTCTAATTTAGAGTTTTTTCACCAAAATGGAATATTAAAATCTACAACTAATCTCAATTTTCATCAAAAATAAATTGTTCTAAAACAGAAAAAGGAACATCTCCATTTTCTAAAAGCGAACGATGAAATTCTTTTAGATTGAAACCAGGTGTTTTTTCCATGCGCTTACGCCATTTGAGAATGGTGTCTGCGCCAAACTTATAAGTAATGACCTGCGCAGGCCACTTGGTCATTCGATTGATTTCGCGAAGCGCAATATCATCTTGATCGTGAATATGTTGTTGCCAAAAGTGCAATGCCTCTTCATCTGTCCAGCCGTAATAATTGAGTCCAACATCAAGTACAACTCGAACGGAGCGAATGATATCCCATTCCCACTTGCCGAGTTCATCATAGCTGTCGCGATAAGCACCTATGTCATAACCAATCTCTTCAATGTAGGCAGCCCAGCCTTCTCGATAACCAGAATATCTAAACATTTGTTGAATATCTGAAAGGGGGAGTGCCTTTGAAACAGCGATTTGATAATGATGTCCGGG
>CALGLS010000300.1 GCA_937959375.1 uncultured Saprospiraceae bacterium | reverse complement strand
TAATCCATTCCTACCAAAAATTCAGCAGCATCACGTAGACGATAACCCAAACCAAAATCTAACCTTACGTTATCCTTCTTATTGAAGTGATAACCAGCCATTAACTGAGTTTGGATGTTATTGCTTTTTCTCAAAGTAGTGAAAAGAAACTTTGGATTTAAAACCCATTTTTTATTCATATCAAACTCAAAATCACCATGCAAGTTAAAACGCATTGGCAACTTGAATTGAACAACATCTGGGTTGGCATCAACTCGTTCTTTGTTCGTTTCAATCAAACCATAGTTAGCAGGTATGTGACGTGTGCTTAAGCCAATCTTCACCCGAGTTTGTCTACTGACTTCGCTACTGTACATGATCCCCGCACCAAAGTCAACAAAACCAGTCTCCTCGTCGATCCGATTATCGTCAGTACTGTTCGCACCCATATTAAAACCAACACCTCCTCTATAAATCGATTCATCTTCAAAGTTCAATTTGTCTGAATCAATTTTACGGTTTGTGAAACCACCTTGGAGGGCAAAAGAAACGATAGACTTGCTTCTTCGGTCAGTTGGAACATGCATGGCTACAGAGAACAATGCAGATGAGTTGGTTAAAGCACCAGCACCAGCCTTATCGCTGTAGATGTTCGCACCAACGCCTACCCAGTTGCGCTTGCCCACCATAAAAACAGGAGCATCCACATAGATGGAAGGTGTTTGATAACCATTGTTACCCAAAACGCTTCGGGCTTGATCACGGTAAATGCCGCCGACACGGAAGGTTCCTTCAAATCCACCAGTATTTGCTGGATTTAATGTAAGTGGAGACATGTTGAAAAGAGACCAATGTATATCCTGAGCCATCATTTGACCTGAGAAAAGGATTGCAAAGGAAAGGAGTAAAGCTTTCATAAGTTTCATAAATACAATTTTTGCTTTAAAAGTATATTGAATGTTTGTAAAACACTGATTATCAGCGAGTAGCGGAAGGATCAGTTTTGAGCTGTTATTTGAGACAAAATGCTGTAAAACAGTTAGTTCAAGCACTATGGCGAATATATAAGATTTTTACCTAAATCGAGTACCTGATTAGCATATATCTATGCAATATAATGGATAAGCGTAATTTATAAGAGCTGCCCCTGTTATTTAATTACCCAATATCCGACAAAAGGAAAATTGACTAAACAGATTGACGGAGAACAAGATAGATCAACTTAAAAAATCAGTTGGAATATCATTCATACAGCGAAAATGTCCCTTTGGGCATTGCTCAGACCCAATTTTAGAACAGGGGCGACAGGAAAGTCCCTCGACTTCGATATTTGTATTATGATTGGTTCCGCTAGGGTAGTAGGGATACATGCCAAATTCAGGGATCGTATTTCCCCAAATCGAATATATTTTTTTGCGAAAAGCAGCAGCAATATGCATCATTCCTGTGTCATGACTGATAACCTCACTGGCTTGTCTGACTAATGAGGCTGATTGGTGCAAACTCATCTGACCACAGGTGTTAATTACGTGTGAACCTGACTTCGTAACTACCTGACTGCCAGTCTCTTGCTCTTGCGGCCCGCCAAGGAGTAAGATGGGTGTTTTTACGCTTTTGCAAATGGCAATAATTTTCTCTTGAGGTAGGCGTTTGGTGGCGTGCGCAGCTCCTATGGCAAAGGCCGTATATTTTTGGAGGCTTTCGCCAAAATTGAATTGTTGGGCTAGGTCATTCAGATCTACTTCTTGATCCTTTGGAATAAAATAATCGAGCCCTTTTCCATCGTTTTTGACACCCAAAATTGCAGTCGCCGCTAGATATCGGTCTACAATGTGCTTGTCAGGTAGCCTGTTGATTTTGAAATTAACGATTAGCCATTTCGCCAAATTGATTTTATCAAAGGAATAACTTTTGACTCCTAATGCGCTTCGAACCTGTAGACTTCGTATGTTTTTATGCAAATCAATAATTACATCATAGTGCTCAGCCTTCAGTGCTGGAATAACCTCTTTTACATCCTTTTTGATACTGTAGGTTTTATCAATATTGGGATTAGCTTCTAATAAAGTTCGAAAGCTAGTTTTGCACAAAAAATGAATCTCTGCTCCCAACTGTTGCTTCAAACAACGCACAACTGGACTTGTCAACACAATGTCTCCAATAGAACTAAACCGAATGACGAGTATTTTTTGCAAAAAAGTGGTTTTACTAAATTAATGACGTAAAGCTAAGAGTAAATTTTATATTAAGTCGAAGGCCCCTCAATGTTAATTTGTTCTTAATGCTTGTCATAATAAAGGAGTTTCAGTTACTTTTACCCATATGTATAAGTCTTATTTAAGGACTGGTTCTTGTAATGCTCACCTTGCGCAAGACTTTTCTTAAGCAATTCGACATTTTCAAACAAAACTGATTACTCACATGAAAAAGTTTACAATCACCCTTTTAGCAAGTCTAATTACCATTATGTCATTTAGTTGCAAATCAACCAAATACGATAGCCCCACTGAATCTCCTGACCCACAGATCACCTTTGGATCTGGAGGAGGTTTTACCGGAGCTGTCACTGATTACACGCTTTTGGAAAACGGTCAACTTTTCAAAAGGAATAGTATGAAGAATGAATTCTTGGCGATGCACAAAATAAAATCAGATGTAGTTGAGCAAATGTTCAAAAACTATGAATTTTTAAAAATTGGAGAAGAGACGATCAATGAACCAGGCAACCTTTATTATTTCATTCAGTTTAAAGACAAGGATAAGAATGAACACAAAATTACTTGGAACGATCAAAGTGCCGTTAGCGATAATGTTAAAACGTATTATGGTATCCTAAGTTCAATAACAAAAAAGAACTAGAAAGTATAAATTAAATTTTCCCAAAAGTATCCCACAAAAAAAATAAATTATGAAATATTTTTTCACCATTATTTTAAGTGTTTTTGCCTTCAGCTTTACGCAAGTACAGGCTCAAAGACAAAAGCCAGTATTGACTGAAGGAAAAGGCGAAACAACAATTGACAAAAGTAAAGTAAAACTTACTCGTCAAAATTGGAACTCCTTACCTCAAGTTAATCCATCAATTTTTAACCCACCAGCGTTTAATGTTACTTCGGTTGGTCCTTTGGTAAAACCAGTAAGAGGACAAGCTCAACTGACAATCAGAAAAGATGCAACTACAAATTTGCCAACTTGGATAAAAGGAACACCAGATATTCCAACAACAAGTAGTCGAGCTGCGGGAGATCTGAGTCAAACTTATTTGAACGCAATTCAAAGTTTGATTCAAATTGAAAACCCAGCTGATGAATTTGCAATTAAATCGGTAAAAGCAGATGAGAACGGAGATCAACACATCCGACTTCAACAAATGTATCAAGGACTTAAGGTTTTTGGAAGTGAAGTTATTTTGCATGAAAATGCTGGAAAGGTTTATCTCTTCAATGGTCGTTACCACGCTACTCCAACATTGGAATCAGTAACACCACAGGTTAGTGAAAACGATGCAGAGAATATTGTGCGAACAGCAGTTGAAACCATTACGAACTTTAAATCACTAAACGCCATTGAACGTCAACTAATTGCTGGCGAACAACTGGAATCAGAGCTGGTTGTTTATTACTTAACTGAGACTTCAGAGCCACAATTGGTTTGGCACATTACAGCACGACCAAACATCGTTGCGCAATACGAATACTTTGTAGATGCCATGTCCGGAGAAGTAATCCAACAATACAATGCCATTTGTCAAATACACGGAGGCCGTTGTTCTGAAACACCTCATGGGCATGATCATGTGCCAGATGTTTCCTTCGAAATGACTGGGGCCGAATCATTTGATTTCAATACGCCTCCTCCGGGACCAGAAGTTGCCAACGCAACCGATTTAACAGGTACCAACCGAACCATTAATGTTTACGAAGATGGTGGTACCTTTTTTATGATTGATGCTTCACGTAGTATGTTTAATGCGAGTTTGTCTAACATTCCAAATGAACCTGTTGGAGCAATTTGGACCATTAATGGTAATAATGAATCGCCACAAAATAATAACTTTCAACCGAGTCATGTAACCTCAAGTAATAACAACTGGAACAATCAAACGGCTGTTTCTGCACATTATAATGGAGGTCAAGCTTATGAGTATTTTAAAAATACCTTTAACCGAAATTCAATTAACGGTCAAGGAGGAACAATCGTTTCGTTAATCAATATTACGGACTCTGATGGTTCTCAAATGGACAACGCTTACTGGAATGGAAACGCCATGTTTTATGGAAATGGTAACCAAGCTTTTGATGCACCACTAGCGAAAGCATTGGATGTAGCAGGTCACGAAATGGCACACGGTGTTATTCAAAGTACGGCTAACTTGGTTTATCAAAACGAGCCAGGTGCCTTGAACGAATCATTTGCCGATATCTTTGGAGCAATGATCGATCGTGATGATTGGAAAATAGGAGAGGAAGTAGTAAGTAATGTTTTCCCAAGTGGGACAATGCGCGATTTGTCAAACCCGCACAATGGTGGAAATTCACTGAATGATTTTTACTGGCAACCAGATCACTATGACGAACGTTATACTGGTTCGCAAGATAATGGTGGGGTACACATTAACAGTGGTATTCCAAACCATGCCTACTATCTATTTGCAACCAGCAATGGTGTAGGAAAAGAAACAGCAGAAGAAATTTACTACAAAGTATTGGATGATTATTTAACAGCTTCTTCCAACTTTGCTGACTTAAGAAATGCGGTAGTTGAAGTCGCTCAAAGTGATTTTGGAACGAGCGTTGCAAACGCAGCTGCAGCAGCTTTTACAGCGGTTGGTATCGGAGGATCAGGTGGTAGTGGACCACCTCCAGAAAATCAAGAAAACGAAGGAGATGATTACATCTTATACTCAAGTTCTGGGTTGAGTGATATCCTTAATTTAAATGGAGATGGTTCAGTAAGCGGAACACTTTCTACCAACAATCACATTAGCAAACCAAGTGTGAGTGACAATGGGTCGCTTATCAATTATGTTGGAGCTGATAACCATATTTGGGAAATCGCAATTGACTGGTCAACTGGAACAATTGAAAATGAATATACCTTATCAACAGATCCAATTTGGAGAAACGTAGCTACATCGAAAGATGGTTCAAAAATCGCTGCAGTTACCACTGATCTTGATAACATGGTTTTTGTTATTGACTTTAATACGAATACATCACAATGGTTCGAATTATACAATCCTACTTTCACACAGGATATCACGACCGGTGATGTTGACTTTGCAGATGTACTTGAGTTTGATGCAACAGGTGAGTTTCTAATGTATGATGCACAAAGTACCATTAGTGGTGACTTTGGTGAAGATATTACTTACTGGGATATTGGATTCATGCGCGTTTGGAATAACGTAAATAACGCTTTTAGTGATGGTGAAATTTCAAAGTTGTTTAGTGGTTTGCCTGAAAATGTAAGTGTTGGTAATCCTACTTTTTCAAAGAATTCACCTTACATCATCGCGCTAGATGTAATTGAGGGGACAACTAATGGGACCAACTATACCGTGTTAGGCGTAAACCTTGAAACGAATGACCAAGGAGTAATATGGGAGAACAATAAATTGGGATATCCAAGTTATTCTCGTGATGATAGCGAGGTGCTTTTTAGCAACAGCTACAATAATGTAGACATCATTGGAAAGGTAGGAATGTCTAACGATAAGATTAATTCAGATGGTGGAAACGGAACACTCATTGCTGAAGATGCAGATTGGGCAGTTTGGTATGCAACGGGTGATCGTGTATTGGTTGACACCAAAGAACCAATCTTGGAGGAAGAGCATCTCTTAATTTATCCAAATCCATTTACCAGTCAACTGACCTTAGAATACGATGCATTAAATGCAGGTGCTGGAACGATTCAGATTTTCGACATGATCGGAAACATGAAGTACAGTGAAAGCCTAGACTTAAACGTTGGAGCTAATAAACGAAACCTTAATGTTGGCAGCTTTGCCGCAGGAACTTATTTACTTCAACTGCGCACTGCTGATGGAATTGTTGTTCGTAAGATTAGTAAGTTTTAGATAAGACGGAAGCCTGAACAGGTTGACCGCTAAGTCAGTTCTCTGAATATTTAGCTGCATCGCTTTTAGGAAATTTTTTAAATGTAAAACCGCAAAATGATAAAGTCAAAATGTAAAAGTATCCGAAAATCGCGCCTTTCTGGCGTAGCATGTCAT
>CALGLS010000299.1 GCA_937959375.1 uncultured Saprospiraceae bacterium | reverse complement strand
AAAACATATTTTCACACCAGGTAACACCAACCCAACGAGCTACAATGTTACACTGACATTAAGTGATAATAATGGGGGAGTGGATCAGCAAACATTATTTGTTTCTACCAACAATACCCCTCCTGTTATCAATTCTACTTCGATTGATAACGTCAATACTTTCAACCCAAATACGACAACAAACCTAAACCTAAGTGCCAACGTAAGTGATGCTGAACACAGTACCGGGCAATTAAGTTACCAATGGAAAACCTTTCTAATGCACAACAATCATCAGCATCAGGAAGCAACCAATAATAATTCTACAGCCTCAACTTTGCTGACACCAATCGGTTGTGATGGGGCAACATACTGGTACCGAATTGAACTGACCGTAACAGATGCTGCTGGTTTGGCAACGGTTTATGTGAAAAATATTTATCCAAATTGTAGCGGTACAAATCAAACGATCTCGTTTTCTAATATATCTGACAAACTAGTGACTAGCGGTCCTTTTAATCTGAACGTATCTGCTAGCTCTGGCTTATTAGTAACAACTTACGTAATCGCTGGTCCAGCTATATCAATGGGAAATCAAATTGTATTAGATGGAGAACCTGGTTTGGTAACTGTTCGTGCCATTCAAAGTGGAAACGGTTCATTCGAACCAGCTATTCCAGTAGAACGATCTTTCTTCGTACATCCAGCAAATATTCAAAATCAAACGATTACTTTTCCAAGTATTCCTAACAAACAAACGACGAGTTTACCTTTTAATTTAAATGCTTCTGCAAGTTCTGGTTTAGGAATTTCTTACGCTGTCGTTTCTGGTCCTGCTACCGTTTCGGGTAATACAGTTACACTCACCGGTCAGCCCGGCCAAGTAGTGATCCGAGCTTGTCAATCAGGTAATATGCAATACTATCCTGCGAATGAAGTGGAACGTTCTTTTACGGTTAGTGGCGCAGGTTGTACCGATAACGACAATGACGGAGTTTGTCAAGCAGATGATTGTGATGATGGTAATCCTAATATTCCAACAAATCCAGGAACTGCCTGTAATGATGGAAATTCAAATACAACGAATGATGTAATCCAATCCGATGGTTGTACTTGCGCAGGAACACCTCCTCAAGGAGATTGTTCAAGTATTGTAATTACACCGGGTCCAACTTCCATTACGGTTTCAGGATTGAATTCACCGATTACACAGGTTCAAATTTTTAATCCAACTTGGCAGCAAGTCTTGAACTGTTCAGGAGATTGTGATCTAACAGAAACAGTAACTGGTCTAACACCCGGTTCGCATTATGTGAAGGTTCGTTTCTATACAGCAGGTTGGTCCTTTATTTGTGAAATTGACGACTACGTAAATATTACTGGTGGTCCATGTACGGATAATGATAATGATGGAGTTTGTCAAGCAGATGATTGTAATGATAATAATCCCAACATACCAACTACGCCAGGAACAAGTTGTAATGATGGAAATTCAAATACGACTAACGATGTCATTCAATCAGACGGTTGTACTTGTCAAGGCACACCAGTTGGTTGTACAGATAATGATAATGATGGCGTTTGTCAAGCAGATGATTGTAATGACAACAATCCGAACATTCCAACCACTCCGGGAACAAGTTGTAACGATGGAAATTCGAATACCAATAACGACGTCATTCAATCCGATGGTTGCACTTGTGCGGGCACACCTGTAGATGGTGACTGTGCTGATATTGTAATTACACCAGGTCCAACATCGATTACCGTATCAGGATTGAATTCACCAATTACACAGGTTCAAATTTTTAATCCAACTTGGCAACAAGTCTTAAACTGTTCAGGAGATTGTGACCTAACAGAAACAGTGACTGGTCTAACACCCGGTTCACATTATGTGAAAGTTCGTTTCTATACAGCAGGTTGGTCTTTTATTTGTGAAATTGACGACTACGTAAACATTACTGGTGGTCCATGTACGGATAATGACAATGATGGGGTTTGTCAAGCAGATGATTGTAATGATAATAATCCCAACATACCAACTACGCCAGGGACAAGTTGTAATGATGGAAATTCAAATACGACTAATGACGTGATTCAATCCGACGGTTGTACCTGTCAAGGGACACCAGTTGGTTGTACGGATAATGACAATGACGGAGTTTGTCAAGCAGATGATTGTAATGACAACAATCCGAACATTCCAACTACTCCGGGAACAAGTTGTAACGATGGTAATTCGAATACCAACAACGATGTCATTCAGTCCGACGGTTGTACCTGTGCGGGCACACCTGCAGGAGGTGGAACTGAAGTAGGATGTGGCGTGAGTTATGTGAGTACTGCAACGAGTACAACGATCACAGGCATCTCAGCGGGGCATACGATTGCTAAATTATTTAGTCCAACTTGGTCAACGGTATATAGTTGTCTAGATGATTGTCCGGACCCATTGACGATAAGTGGTTTGAGTGATGGTACTTATCACCTTAGCGTAAATTTATACGATGCGAATTGGCAGCCAATCTGCGAATTACTAGAAGATTTAGTTGTAGGAACGGGACAGTCTTTTGAAGCTACGCAACAACAAGAGCATTTATTTTTTATGGCTATGAAAAATGGACGTGAAGTGAATTTGAATTGGGTGACAAATACAGAATACAAGAATGAATACTTTGTGGTTGAACACTCATTGGATGGTCAACAGTTTGAACCATTGATGATGATAGAAAGTATAGAAGATGTAATGACAGAACGTTTGTATGAGAAAGTGGATGAACAGCCTTACCAAGGAGTAAACTTTTACCGCTTGCAGCAAGTAGCTCTAGATGGTAGCTTCAGATATTCTAGTGTTCGGGCAGTGCGCTTTGATCTTGATTTGAAAAGCTTTGGATTGTTTCCTAATCCGGCAGCAGATGAAATTTATTTAAATCTCTCTGACTATAAGGATATGAAAGCAGAGGTTCATATTATTAATACGCTTGGGCAAATGATAGAACAAACTTCCATCGCTTCGATTCCAGAGCATGCGATCCGATTTGATTTATCAAATTACCGAAATGGAATTTATAATATTTCTATAAAAGTTGAAGGTCGCAAACGAATGACCAAGCAGTTTGTCGTTAGTCGATTGTACTAACAAAAGGTAGCGACCTTAATCCTGAAGTTGTTTGAAAGGTATATTCAATCCTGCAGATACCTTTTAAACAACTTCTATTTATTTATCTAAGAAGTACTAAATACTTTGTAACATAAATTTCTTTAATTTTTGAATCTTTCTTTTTCGCGATTACTTCATCAAATTTTCCTCAAATAGCTAAGGCTATTCTTAAAAAATTTGACTTTGTACTCACAAAAAACAATCTATTCAAAATCTTAAATAACTTATGTTACAAAGTACTAAAAATAAGATCTAATTTAAATCTTAACGTTTTATGAACTTAGTTTGTAGAATGCTAAGATTTAAACTAGCTTTGTAGGACACACCACCAAAGAAAGGTTACGAATCTTTCTTCAATATTCCATAAACGCTACTTGCTAGCGTGTTTATTGAACCAATTTACAATTTAGAACCGATTCTGTGAAAGTAAGCATTTTGAAAATGCTAATTCTTCATTTGATAACATATAACTGCTCTAATTAGCATTAGGCATGTATTGTAATTCCCTGATATGAATTACTAATAGATGTATCTCTGCGATGAGCGCTTAGCTGAATTTTGAATGAAGAGATATTTGCTTTAAACGGAATTGATACTTAATCATTAACTAATGAACCAATATTTTAAAAACAACCTTTACAAACTTCTAGTCGTAACAGTATTACTGTCATTTACTAGTACTTCTCTTTTCTCCCAAGATCTTTACATTAACGAATTCATGGCCTCAAACGGAAGCACCATTGCTGATGAAAATGGTGACTTTGACGATTGGGTAGAGATTTATAATAATGGACCAACTGCCATCAATATTGCGGGTATGTATCTAACGGATGACACCACAGATATTACCCAATGGCAGATCCCCGCTACGAACAGTGCACTTACAACAATTCCAGCGGGTGGATTTATCCTACTTTGGTTTGATAAAGAAACCGAGCAAGGGGAATTACATATAGATGCAAAACTTGGTGCAGGAGGAGAGGATATTGGCTTGTATGCTGCTGATGGAGTCACCCTAATTGATGCGTATACCTTCGGGCCACAGTTAGAAGATATTTCGGAAGGAAGAGTGCCAGATGCTGCGAGTGACTGGGACTTTTATCCGGTCTCTACACCAGGAGCTTCCAATAATACTTCTGACCCAGGAATTGAATTGACAGAGATACCAGTTGCAGATATTGCTGGTGGTTTGTATTCAGGTACTCAAACGGTTTCCTTATCATCTACTACTCTTGATGCTGAAATTTATTACACCTTAGATGGTACGGATCCGACTGACAATTCCATTGAATATACCGGAGCAATAACGATCAGTACCATCACTCCTTTGCGAGCTATCGCTTATTCACCAAGCTTACTACCAAGTGATGTAATGACAGAGACTTACTTAATTGGAGTAGAACATGATTTTGCAATCGTTGCCATCAATACAGATACTACGAATTTGTATGATGATGAAATAGGAATCTTTACTAATTATGAAGAAGACATTGAAGCACCTGCCCATGTTCAATTTTATGAACCAGATGGTACTTTAGGATTTTCGCAAGACATTGAAATAGAAGTTTTTGGAAATGCTTCTGCAGCACTAGACCAAAAATCATTGAAACTAAAGGCAAAGGCTGGTCTTGGAAACGAGTTTTTCGAATACGAAATTTTTCCAGATCAGGACTTTGAAGAATATAGAAGTTTTATCGTTCGACAGTCAGGACAAGATTGGAATATCACCATGTTTAGAGATGCATTCGAACAGGGTTTGTTTGATGACATCGCTGACTTAAATGGAGTGTTAGAAAAGCCAGACTTAGATCTACAGGGATACCGACCAGGTGTTGTTTATCTCAATGGCGAATACTGGGGAATTTACAATGTGCGTGAGCAAATGAATTGGAAATACCTCAACACACACTATGGAATCGAACAAGATGAAGTGGATATTGTTGAAGACGAGGATGAGTTAGAATTAGGTGATCTAAATGAGTGGATTTCTTTTAATGAATTTTTAGAAAATACAAACTTCAGTAGCGACGCCAACTATCTAACGCTCCGTGAAAAAGCAGACGTAGATCATTTTATTGATTACATGCTTCAAGGAATTATTTTAGATAATAATGATTGGCCTGGCAATAATAATAAACACTACAGAGAAAGAAAAGAGGACGCAAAGTGGCGTTGGATCACAAAAGACCTTGATTTCGGTTTCGGTCTTCGTCCACTCAATTCTACTTGGAACTCTGGTGACTTTACCACAAATATGTTAGAAATATGTTTGGCAGAAAACAGCTCTAACTATTACAATCCACCAGAATCAACCTTGTTCTTAAGAAGGTTGATGCAAAACGATCAGTCGAAATATTATTTCATTAATCGCGCAGCTGATTTTTTGAATACGATTTTCGAACCATCAAGAGTCGTAGCTAGAATTGATTCAATTGAAAACATTTACATCCCTGAAGTACAAGCGCATTTTGATCGTTGGCAAAGTGGCTATAATGACCATGAAGAAGATGTTGAAGTACTTCGAACATTCGCCAATGGTCGGGCTCCAGAAGTACGAACACATTTCGTTAACTACTATCCTGAAATTTCAGGCGCTACTGCTGTAACAATTGATGCGAACCCATCCGATGGTGGTGACATTAATTTCAGTACACTAAACTTTACTGAAGTCAACTTCCCTTGGAGCGGTTCCTATTTTCAAGGCATTGACATTCCTGTTCGTGCAAAACCAGCAAGAGGCTTTGTACTAGAGAGTTGGTCTGATTCAGACCTAGGAAATGACCTAGAAACAATTGTCAATATCAATAGTGGCACTTATGATTTAACAGCCAATTTTGTTCCTGGCTCCGACGCGACCGATCCAATCGTTATCAACGAAATTAATTACAATTCACCCGACTTTCCAAATCCCGAAGACTGGATCGAATTGTACAATCCTAATGCAATCGCAGTTGACATCTCTGGTTGGTATTTTGAAGATGAAAGTGGTAAATACTTTGGGCTACCTGCAAATACAATCTTAGCTCCTGGGGCCTACCTAGTGCTCGCAGAAGACTTGGAAAGTTTCACAAGCGTTTATCCAAATACAACAAACGTGATTGCAAGTTTCGGTCAAGATCCAGGAGGATTTGGACTAAGTGGAGGAGGGGAGTTGATTACAATCAAAAATGCAAACGGTGTTTTGATCGACGAAGTAGAATACGACGACAATGCACCTTGGCCGGACGAACCTGATGGTGACGGACCAACGTTACAATTGATTGATCCTGCACTGGATAATGCATTGGCAAGTAGCTGGCAAGATTTCGACCCAACACCCGGAACCTTAAACGGCGTAGTCGCTATACCACAAGATCAATCAATTGACTTTCCTGAGATTGATGACCAAATTACCTTTAGTCCTCCAATCGAACTACAAGCGACTGCAACATCTGGTTTGCCAATTAGCTACACCGTCATTAGTGGCCCAGCTTCCGTCTCGGGATCTACCCTTACTTTAGATGGAGTGGTAGGAACGGTCGTCATTCGCGCAAGTCAAGCAGGTAACTCAGATTATTATGCAGCTTCTGATGTCGATCAAAATTTCTATATCGAAGAGTTTACTGGAGGTCCAGAAGGTTACTGTGAGTCAGAAGGAAACGCTCCTTGGCAGGAATGGATCAGTAATGTAGCGTTTAACACCATCGACAATCCATCCAATAAAACGCAGTATTCGGACTTTACCAATATTGGAACTTTCGTAACACAAAATTCAAATTACGATATCACCATAACACCAAGCTTTAGTGGTACCATTTTTAATGAATACTATCGCGTTTGGATTGATTACAATCAAGATGGTGATTTTGAAGATAGTGGAGAAGAAGTTTTCTCAATCGCTTCTTCAGATGACAATCCGCTTAACGGAAATATAACGATTCCTTCCGATGCTGAACTTGGAGCAACAAGAATGCGAATAGCCATGAAAAGGGATGCGTACGCTGATCCCTGTGAGTTTTTTGCAAAAGGAGAAGTTGAAGACTATACCGTCTTTATTGAAGAAGCCGCAGACGTATTAACCTTTGATTGTCCTACAAATATAGACTTGACAGTAAGTGGATCAGCAACTGATTTAGTAGTGACTTGGGATACTCCAGAAGGCTCTACAACATGTGCTTCAGGTCTTGTAAACGTAACACAAACCAGCGGAGATCCCAGCGGATCAGCTTTCCCAATCGGTACTACAATCATTGAGTATGAAGCAACAGATGATTGCGGTAATCTAGAGACATGTTCTTTCACTATAACAGTGACGGTTGACAACGGAAGTTTAGCAATTACCTGTCCTAATAACATTAACACTACGGTGCCGGGAGGATCAGCTGGAGCTCTCGTGACTTGGACGGAGCCAATGCCTTCAACGAGCTGCCCGTTAGGTGGTGCATCAGCAGTTCAAACTGCAGGTCCAATGAATGGTA
>CALGLS010000298.1 GCA_937959375.1 uncultured Saprospiraceae bacterium | reverse complement strand
TCATTATAAGTGAGGGCATCGGTAATACCAAAAATTAGATTCATGGCTCCTCCCATATACATGTCTCCTCCCATTTCTGAACCTACGATCAAATCATCATCTTTAGTTAGTAAGGTATTGGTAGAAGTAACACAAAGTTTTTGCTCTGTTTCTGTGGTATAAGAGGAGGCTACATTTATTCCTGCAGAAGCATCTAAGACTACGTCGGTTTCTATTTCATAACCCAAACCAGATGAATAATTTGGACCTAAAGAGACCTTTCGCATCAGACCCAAACTTTCAGAATCTTCTACGCTGAATGATTGGTATTGGCATTTCTCAACTCCTGATTCAATATAACTGTAACTACCATCACCTGGAGGGTCACGCAAAATCATTATAGGTAATTCAGGAGAAGTAGTGGTGAACTCAGATTGGCGTTCGTTTTTTCCAATAACAACAGCATTTAAGGTATCTACTGCCAAACGGTCATCATAAGGGGAATTTGCGGTGATGGTCATTGTTTTAATATGATCACCTTCAATTCTTGGTGGGCCAGCGTAAAACCAATGTCTGAAACTTTCACCACTATAGGTGGTGTCGACTGTTGGCTCTGTATCCATGCGGTTGTCAATAACCAAATTAATAGAGTCTACAACACAACGTTCATCATTATAATATTCTTCAAAAACAGTTACATCAACTCTATATCTATTGAATTGTTGGATCATTGGATCACCACAAGCATTGGTATCTAATGCAGTTGTTTCAATCTTTAATGGTGAACGGTAGATGAATTCTAACAGGGTATCTGCTTCTGATAAGTCAATTTGTGGTGCACCCAAATCTCCCAAAAATTCATTGATCACTGCATCAGGATGCTGAATAGAAACAGTATAGTCAATAGGGGGCACTTTTTTAAATTTGAAATTACCGGATGGATTGACAATATCAATACTGTCAGCAAAACAGTTGTTGGTAGATTTAAGAATAACTCTTACTGTTCCTGAACCGCTTTCCGGAATAATAGAACTATGGCAAAGTCCACCTGCTACGATACCTTCAACTTCTCGTTTAGTTTGATCATTGAAAACGACACCCGCTTTTGGAGCAACAATATTGGTGATGTCCCAAAATGCAGGAATGAATTGGTGTTCGTCTAATTTAGGTCTTAATTCAAAGGAAGTTCCAGGTTCGAAATCTGCTATAAAAAATCCGTTCGCATCCGTATAAATGGGAGGAAGGTTTGTTTGGCCATTAACCAATATTTCTACTCCTTCAGCAAAACAATCGGTATTGGCATAACGAACATAGCCTGAAACCGACACTGTGGAAATATCTTCAAAGTTGACATTGTCAGTACTTGTATTGTCAGGGCCAAGTGTAACGATACGAGTACCCGGATTAAATTCGTGTGGTTCAACATATGGATTTGCGGAGACGTTAGTCCAAGTCGCACCATTAATTTGACCTGTTCCAGTATTGTTTGGACTCTGATCCGATAGGGTAGTGCCAAGACTCTCGTTCATGGAAAAATAGGTTAAAATATTTAGATCCGTAATGTCTACCGATGCAGCATCTTGTTGAATTTCATATTGAGATCGAGCATTTTTGAAAAATGCAATTTCATCAATCAGACCTGTAAAGTAATTGCTTTCAGCAGTGTTCCTACCAATGCTCCAAACAATACTATCCCATGACATGGAAGTGCTAAACTCAATAGGATCTTCACCATTTACGTAAGTGGTCACATTGGGTGTGCTGGCATTAAGTGCATAACTGATGGCTACATGTGTGTAGTTTGTTTCGTTGATGGTTCCTATCGTTTGGGCGGAAGCCGAACCAAAAGATAAAACGATATCAGTACCTGATAAACTCAGATCGAAATCTGAACTCTGTGCTAAAATGGTTTGATCATTCGAAAGGCTAGAAGGTTTGAACCAAACTTCGATGGTACCTGTATCAGCTGGCATAAAATCAGTAATGGTCGCATACTGTGCGTTTGAGGCGTTGAATTCTAGTGCATTGTTGAAGTTGAAATCTTTAGATGGTTTGGCAGTAAATACCTGACCACCTCCGTAATTGATGCCTTCGATAAAGTAATAACCTGAAGCGTCAGTGACACCAGCATTCAGTACATTTGGACGGTCATCTGAGAAGGTAACACCTGTCAAATATCCATCAAGTTGATTGACGCCTAAGTCGAAGGTTTTGTAACCCAGACCTTCATCGAATTTCCAGTAAGCAACTAAGCCATTGGCAGTAGCAGGAACGGTCGCTTCCATGGTTTGAATAATTTCAGATTGCGAAAGCTGGCGACTATAGATACGCAGGTCATCTAGCATACCATTGTAGTAAGAGTTTGGCATGTTAGGATTGGCACCTAGATACAAAAGTTGTTCAGCGACATCCATATTAGCTGCCATCGTACCTACTAATGCTCCATCTAAATAAGCATTGAGATCGGAGCCGTTGAAGGTGAATGCAATTTGATGCCAATCGTTTGGCAATGTGTCAAATGGCATGTCAAATATTTGAGTGGTAGCGGCTTGACCAATACCAATTTCTACTCCTGTACTGGTAGAAGAAAGCCACCAATTTTCATTGTTCTCTTTCCCTAGGTCAATGATGAGTTTGTCATCTCCTGTGCTCTTTTTCACCCAGCATGAAACGGTAATTTCGTTCGCCGTATATCCGGTGTTGTAAGGCAGTCGAATAAAATCATCGACACCGTTAAATGCAACGGAAGTACCAATGGTTGGTTCCAACGTAACTTGCACACCGGCTACAGGGTTGTCATTTATTGTAGTGACTTGGCCAGTTACTGTCCCGTTTGGATTTACAAAACCGACGGCCTCTCCGAGGTAACCATCACCAAAACTATTGACTCCACGAACCGAATAGTTGTAAAAGTTACCTGGAATAACATTGAAGTCAATAAACTGTAAGGTTGATGGATCTACGGTGGCGAGGAAAGCTCCATCACGATAGATTCTGAAACCTAAGTCAGCAACAGGACTTAAGGGGTCTACTTCCCAGTTGAGTTGTATTCGATCTGGAAAATCGCCTTCAGATGCTGTGATAATGGGTGGGGCAGGGGCAACAAGGAATCTGGACCAAAATCCAAGCGCTCCTTGATAATCAGAACCGAAGTATGGGCCCACGACAGGCTGTCCGACGGTAAAACTTGAATAATAGTATTGACTAATACCTCCACTGACGGAGCCATAGTTGAAAAATACTTCTCCTTGTGCGGCTTCGGATTGTGCGCTTACATTTGTTTGTAGTAAGAGGCACAATACCAAAAGTCGCCAAATGGGGTTTATTAATTTTTTCATATGTAATTAGATTAATCGGTTATTTAATTTCGATTTCATTCACTTATTTAAGTGACATGGCAATTATGCAACTCCATTTTTTTAGATCCGAAATGGACATAAAAATTGAGATTGCAATTGCGATTGCATTTCAGTTATTGTGTTGTTTGAAATTAACTTGAATGGATGCTTTTAGAAAGGCGAATAGTATTCCGGTAGTAGTCTAATCTTTTAACAAAAAGCTATAAAATGGTTGTATTTGGGGGTGATTTAGAGGGATTTGCTAGAAATTATGCTACATCGAAATTATTGGTCCTTTCTATTTTGGAATAGGTGAACTGCTTGCTATTCATATTTTATTGTAGAATAAAACCGCGCCTTTCTCTGTGGAAAGACGCGGGGGTATATAATGACCTAGCGATTAATTCTCTAATGCATTTTCGACCGCATTCATTCTTTTAGATAGTGTTTCTAGATTAGCTTTCAATTCCTGATTTATATTGATGGATTGAG